>JAWOIF010000003.1:0-2885 GCA_046484805.1 Bacteroidales bacterium | reverse complement strand
GAAGCGCCACCCAGAGCGGGGTGACCCAGGTGGCATACCAGTTCAACAAGCCAATGGTTGTCACCGATGTGGGAGGACTTGCCGAGATAGTTCCTGACGGGAAATGCGGTTATGTGGTTGCCCCGGAGCCGGAAGCCATTGCCAAGGCTATCATTGATTTCTTCAGCGCCGACGAAGAACGGTTCAGACCGGGATTGGAAGAGCAGAAGAAATCGTACTCATGGGACAAGCTGACGGATGCATTGCGGACACTGGCGAGGCAGACGGGCCGGGTTAGGCAATAACCAGTCGGCAGTCGGCAGTCAGCAGTCTGCAGTCGGGACTGAAGACTGAGGACTGAAGACTGAGGACTGAAGACTGAAGATGGAGCTCAGTCCTTCAAATTTAGTTTCTCCCTGATGAGATAACGGTTCCGGTCGGAGGAACGCCTGTTGACAAGCTCAGCCAGGAAACCGGTAAGAAAGAAAAAGGTACCAATAATCATCACTGCCAGTGCAATGTAAAACCAGGGACTGTCAGTAACCAGTGGTGCCCTCAGATCGTGGTAGACAAAGACCAGCTTTCGTATGCCCAGATAGAGAGCCATGATGAATCCGGTGATGAACATCAGTGTTCCGAAAGTGCCGAAGAAATGCATCGGGCTCTTTCCGAAGCGCGTGATGAAACTGATGGTCAGCATGTCAAGATAACCCTTCAGGAACCTGTCGAAACCGTACTTGGTCACCCCGTACTTGCGCGGCTGATGCTGTACTACCTTTTCACCGATATTCTTAAATCCGGCTTCGCGTGCCAGCAAGGGGATGTACCTGTGCATCTCGCCATAGACCTCTATGCTTCTTACCACCTCCCCGTCATAGGCCTTCAACCCACAGTTGAAATCGTGCAGCCTGATGCCCGAGAATTTCCTGGCGGTATAATTGTAAAGCTTTGAAGTGGTCCGTTTGATGAAGGGATCATACCTCTTCTTCTTCCAGCCGGAGACAATATGATAACCCTCTGTGCGTACCATCCTGACCAGTTCCGGGATCTCCTCAGGGCTGTCCTGAAGATCAGCATCCATCGTAATGACAACTTCTCCTGACGAGGCATCAAACCCTGTCTGCAGGGCTGCTGCCTTTCCATAATTGCGGCGGAACCTTACAGCCCTGATCCTGGAGTTTTTCGCAGTGAGATCCCGTAGCACCTCCCAGGTATTGTCAGAGCTGCCGTCATCAATCACGATCAGCTCATAGTCAATAGAAGAGGAGTTACACACCCTGTCGATCCATTCGGACAGCTCGGGCAGCGATTCAGCTTCGTTATAAGCAGGGACTACAACGGAAAGATCCATTATGCTTTTGGTTCTTCTTCCACCTCATCAATGAGAGGATTGCCTTTCTTCATTACGAACAGTGAAACTATCAGCGATAATAGAAATCCGTAGAAGATGCTCATAATAGTTGACATCATAGCCGTAAACCACGGTTTCATCATCTTGGCCTGCATTTCCATTGCCCTGTCTATTCCGGCTTCAGGTATACCCCTTGCAATCATTTTCTCCTCGGCCACTGCCATGGATTTCTCCATCAGTCCGGGATCAATGAAAGCATAAAGCACATAAATATAAACTGCGGTAATAAGGGCCGCATATATGTTGATAACAACCCCTGCGCCAACAGATTTGCCGTATGAGATGTATCCGTTATTGTAATGATCACGGTATGAACGAAGCATGAAGAACAGGACCAGAACGGTGATCAGAAGGCTTGGCCATATGATCCACGGCTTGAATGTAAGATCAAACATGTAGGTGAGCAGCGAGAAGCCTACAGCAATAAGACCAAGGATGATACCATAATTCAGAGTCTCTTTCCAGACAGATCTTTTTTGTTCCATTTCAGGGGGTTTTTGATTTTGAAAACAAATATAATCTATTTACTTAAATCCGCGATCCCGGGAAATTAAGATACAATGTTTGGTTCAGGGCTTAAAAGTTTGTATTTTTGTGCGGGGTAAGTCTCATACGACCAGCTCCCTTTGAACTCCCCCAGGGTCGGAAGGCAGCAAGGGTAGAAGGTTGTAGCGGTGCGATGTGAGTAGCTTACCCTTTTTTTATACCCCTCTCGCAAGAAGTTTATATATTTGCCGGCACTTTGAAGCATTCATGATACTGAAGATCTATCCGGAGAATCCCAATCCTGACCATGTTCGCAGAGTCTCCTTTGTACTTGAGCAGGGCGGTATCGTCATTTACCCCACTGACACCATATATGCCATGGGGTGCGATATCAAAGCCTCGAAGACAATTGAGAAGATAGCACGCTTCAAAGGCCTTAACCCGGGCAATCCCGATATGTCGATGATCTTTGAGTCAATGAGCCAGCTCTCCGAATACACCGTCATTCATGACAATAACCTGTTCAGGCTGCTGAAGCGCAATCTGCCGGGGGCCTTCACTTTCATCGTCCCGGCGAACAACCAGATACCGGCATTATTCAGGCACCGCAAGAAGACGCTGGGGATCCGCATACCCGATAACAGCATCACTCAGTCGATAGTCCATGACCTTGGTCGGCCACTTGTAACAACCTCCATTCACGATGATGATGAGATCATCGAATATATAACTGATCCGGAGCTCATTCACGAGAAGTATTATGATTTTGCCGACCTTGTGGTTGACGGCGGCTTCGGCAGCAATGAACCCTCCACCGTGGTTGACTGTACCGGGCCGGAACCTGTTATCCTGAGGCAGGGAATGGGAGTGCTGGAGCTGTAGGGGAAGGCAATAGGCAGTAGGCAATAGGCAGTAGTGAGGAATTAAGAATTAAGAATTAAGAATCAGACTGTTAGGCCGTGACCTTCATACTTCAGACCTTTTAACGTCGCTCTGAAGTGAAAAACTT
>JAWOIF010000202.1:0-9904 GCA_046484805.1 Bacteroidales bacterium | reverse complement strand
AGGCTTATGCCCTGGTATTCTCCAGGTACTTTAACTCCTGCAATATCAAGTATCGTTTTGGTTACATCGATATTAAGCACCATATCATCGACCTCAAGATGCTTTTTTTCTCCCGGATCATAAATTATCAACGGAACACGAAGGGAAGTTTCGTGCATCAGCCATTTCCCAGCCAGTTGCCGTTCACCCAGATAGTATCCGTTATCGCTCGTGAAAATAATTATTGTATTGCCTGCTAATCCTCTCTCTTCCAGCAGTTTTCTAAGCTCTCCTATTTCATCATCAATCTCGCTGATCATTCTGTAATACCCTTTCACGCTGTTCTGGTATTTTCCCGGAGTGTCAAACCTCCATGTCCAGCGCAACCTGTTAAAACCTTCCCGGACCTCCTCAGGCAAAACATTAAAATATTCATTCTCTCCCAATACCGGTGGAGGAATATCTATATCACTATAGAGATGATCCGTTTTTTCCTGCCAGAAGTACTGCTCCGGGGCATTGTCGTGAGCATGCGGTGCGCTGAAGCTGAGCGACAGGCAAAATGGTTTATCCTCAGGAGCATTCAGAATAAACTGCTGAGCCTGATAACCGGTATAACGTGTAAGATGAGCCGTATCTGTTCCGATACTCTTGTAGAAATAACCATTCCTGTTAGGATGGTTACCGTTGCGATCATAGATATCCGTTTCGTTGAATATTTTTTCTGCATACTTATATGTAACACCCAGCTTACCGAAAAAACCTGTGTGATAGCCATTCAGTCCAAGGAGCACCGGGTAGCTGAGTTGCATATAAGGTTCTTTCAGAGGACCCTGCTGAAAGGTATAGCCGTGCGTCCGTTCATACATGCCGGTGAGTATTGATGCCCGGCTTGCCGCACTGATAGGAGTTGTAACAAAGGCGTTTCTGAACCAGGTCCCCTCACCTGCCAGCCTGTCCATTTCGGGGGTTTGAATTATTCTGTTTCCGGCATACCCGAGGGCATCCCAGCGCTGGTCATCGGTAAGGATAAAAATAATGTTGGGCCGCTTGTTCTGAACTATTTCCTGCCTTGCAGACGTGCAGCCGGCTAGCACAGAACATCCTATAAATAAAAAAGGTAATTTTTCCATCCTGCCAAGATACAAAATCCTGAATGTCCAGGGAACAGCATTTAATTTAACACAGTTTTATGATTATATTTACTTCATCCGGTTAAGCTAGTCGGGTATCAAGAGTTTAAACTATAAATAATCAGATCTGTTCCATGAACGCAAAAAGAGAATTTATCCTGTTCCTTTGCCTGTCACTCCTGATTGCAGGATGCGGAGAAACACCCCGGCAAAAAATTTCTGCGGAAGCGACCACCGGGGAGTTTTCATTGCGGATGGAAATGGCAATGGAGCGACTGGCCGCCGACAGATATATTCCGGTTTATACCCCTGAATTTATTCTGGCCGATGTCAATATCAATCCTGATAATCCCCGCCGGTTTGACAACTATTCCGGCGATATCTCGGGACGATACGTAGAGGTCATGTCACGGTACCTGAAGGAGGGTGATCCGGGAAAGCTTGGGGAGCTGGTAAAGGATATCCTTAAATTTCAGCACCGCGACGGCCGTTTTGGCGATACCACACTTGTGTTTGCCGAAAAACATATCGATAAAAACCACATGCCTCTGCTCTGGGGTAACGGACGACTCCTGGTCGGGCTTCTTGAATACTATAATCAGACCCTGAATAAAGATGTTCTGGCAGCTGCAACGAGGTTAGGTGACTTTTTCCTGAGCTCTTACAGGGAGGTGACTCCTGTGGTGGCGAAAAGGCTTGAAGGGCTTGGAGCAGACGGAATAATCTGTTTTACACAATATGTCGAACCACTGGTAATGCTATCGCAGATCACCGGTGAAACAAAATACGCTGAAGTTGCTTCAATAGTATATCCGACATTGCCAGCAAGAGGCATTCTTCATTCACACGGTTATCTGACAACCCTCAGGGGTGTTCTGAAGCTTTATGAATACGATGGGAACAGGTTGCATTTTAACTATGTTCTGCAGGCATACCGTGATCTTGTAAATTCAGACGATTATACACTCTATGGAGCCGTAATGGAATATTTCGGAGGCAAGGGCGACCGCGACGAAGGCTGTTCTACCGCTGACTTTATTAGGTTAAGCCTGCATCTGTATAAACTAACTCAGGAAACTGAATACCTTGACCGCGCCGAATTTGCAATCTATAATGCCCTGTATTTCAATCAGTTTTTCACAGGTGATTTCGGCCATCACGTTATTAACCAGGTTGAATCTGCTCCGACTATACATCATATGGCGTGGTGGTGCTGTACCATGGCCGGGTTAAGGGCAATGCAGGTTATTCAGAATGAGTACTTTGCCGAAAGCAATAACGGATCTGCAAGACTAAACCTTTACCTTGAGACTGATTATACGGATGAGAATATTTCATTGTCGGTAAGAAAGGGAGGACTGGATGGTGAGTTTCATATTTATAATGTAAAACTGCTGCGGACCGAAGGGATGGAAGAACCGCTTTTATTGAGGAAACCACCCTGGTCGGATGAGGTGGAGATCTATCTGAATGACCGGAAAATTGAAGCCGGAATTCAAAACGGTTATTATTCAATTGAGCAAAAGCTGAATGCAGGGGACCTGCTTCAGGTGCGGATGACTTACCAGAGTAAAATAATCACACGCGATAAAAGATCTGTCCTTACCAGTGACATCACAGGCCCCGTGACAGGTACTCTGAGCTATGGGCCATATATTCTGGCCATAGATAATAATCTCGATTACACCTTTCTGTCAGAGCCCAACAACAACACAGTCTATATCAATACTGTAAGGAATGTTGCCGGAACGGGAACTGCTAACCTGATTCCGGAAGATTCCTTTTCGGGGGATGCTTATTTAACCGCCAGATATATACATGGCGGGTTCCCTTCATATTATGATGCACTATTCAGGCCGGTCTCTGAGATGACCTTTCAGAAGCATCCCTATATGATGATAACCATGCAATTCATTCCCGAATAAATTTTTATCAGGAATGAGGCGGAGAATTATTTCAGAATGCCGGCTTTTTAATGGATCAAATACTTATTTTTACTGATAGTAAATGAGCTTAGTCTCACAGACCATGGATGACACTTAATTTTAACAGAACTATTATAATACCTGAACCCATGACAACAAGACGAACTTTTCTGAAGAACACCGCACTTGCCACTGCAGGACTGGGACTGGCTCCTACAGTGACAGGCGCTTTTGCCTCCTCTGCACCCTCCGACAGGATCAATGTCGGGCTCATTGGCTGTAACGGAATGGGTTACAGCAACCTGAGGGAGTTTCTTAACCATCCCGAAGTAGACTGTATTGCTTTATGCGATATTGATGAGACAGTTCTTAACCGCAGGGCCGGCGATGTTGCGAAAATACGTGGCAACAAACCGGCTAACCTGTACAAAGACTGGCGCCGGCTGATCGATAACAAAGATGTTAACGTTGTGATAGTTGGAACGCCCGATCACTGGCATTGCCTGCAGATGGTTGCCGCCAGCGAGGCAGGAAAGGATGTGTATTGCGAGAAGCCTCTGGGAAGGACGATTGAAGAGTGCAACATTATGATAAATGCTGCAAAGAAAAATAAGACCGTTGTGCAGGTCGGACAGTGGCAGAGGAGCGATCCTCACTGGCTGGAGGCGGTTGATTTCCTGAGGTCGGGGAAGCTCGGGAACATAAGGCTTGTAAGAGTTTATTCATATCAGGGCTGGAACACCTCCATCCCTGTGGTTGCTGATGAGCCAGTTCCTCAGGGAGTCGATTATGACATGTGGCTCGGCCCGGCACCCTCCCGTCCCTTTAACAGGAACCGCTACCATTTTACATTCAGATGGTTCTGGGATTATGCCGGAGGGCTGATGACCGACTGGGGTGTCCATCTTCTCGATTTTGCACTCTACGGGATGAACGTTACAGCACCGAAATCCATCATGGCCATGGGCGGTAAATACGGCTATCCGGACGATGCGTGCGAAACACCCGACAGCCTTCAGGTTATTTATGAATTTAACGGCTTCAATGTTTTGTGGGATCACGCCATCGGCATTAACGACGGCGGATATGGCCGTAATGCTGTGCTTGGCTTTGTGGGGGAGAACGGGACACTCGTTGTCGACAGGAGCGGGTGGGAGGTTATCCCCGAAGTTGTGAACAAGGTAACGAGGATGGAAGCTATCCCCTGGAAGAAGGGTACAAACGAAGGACTGAAAAACCATGTCAAAAACCATCTGGATTGTATCGTGAAGCGCAATCAGAAAACCACTGTCGATGTTGAGATAGGAGCACATATAGCCAAGTTCTCAGCTTTAGGCAATATTGCATTCCGCACAGGCAAGAAGCTTGTATGGGATGGTACACGGTTCACTAACGATACAGAGGCCAACAAATACCTTGTTCCGGATTACAGGGCCCCATGGAAATTGCCGAGAGTATAAAGCTCAGACAATAAATAATTTACATAATAAAAGATAAAATAAATGAGAAAGGTTAAGCTAGAATCAAGGCGCTCCTTCATAAAGACCACGGCGAAAGGAGCAGTAATGGCAGCCGTTGTCCCGGGTATACTGAAAGAGGAGATCCCTGTTCCGGAAATTTTTCCACAGCAAGCCAAAGGTGCCAATGAAAGGATCCGTGTAGCCGTGCTCGGTATAAACGGTCGGGGAAAGAACCATGTCGAGGAGATAATGAATCTGTCACAGAAGGCTAATGTCGAAGTGGCTGTCCTGTGCGATCCTGATATGAACCTTCTGACTCCACTTGCAGCTGATTTTGAAAAGAAGTATGGAAGAAAAGTTGTCATCGAGCAGGATTTCCGGAAGACCTATGAGGATAAGAATATCCATGCCGTTGCACTCGCCACACCCAACCACTGGCATGCCCTTCAGACCATCTGGGCCTGCCAGGCAGGAAAGGATGTCTATGTTGAGAAGCCTGCCACTCATAACATATATGAGGGCAAAAAGATGATAGAAGCCGCCTATAAATATAACCGCATTGTTCAGCATGGTGTCCAGCTCCGCAGTTCACCGGCTATCAGGGAAGCTATAAAACATCTGGAGGATGGACTGATTGGCAGGGTTTACATGGCACGCGGACTAGTGTTCCGCTGGCGCGCGGATATTGGCGACAAGGGCATCTCTCCCTTGCCTGCCGGCCTGAATTACGACCTCTGGTGCGGCCCTGCACCCATGAGGCCGTTCACCAGGAACCTTGTCCATTACAACTGGCACTGGCACTGGAACTACGGCAACGGCGACGTAGGCAACCAGGGGATCCATGAGACCGACCTCTGCATGTGGGGACTTGGCGTGAACAGCCTGCCTGAGCGTATCACATCAATGGGCGGAAAGTTCCTGTGGGACGACTGCAAGGAGGTGCCGGAAGTGCAAAGCTCGATCTATCATTATCCGAAGGAGAAGAAGATAATTCAGTTTGAAGTGCGTCACTGGTGCACGAACCTGGAAGATGGTGCCGGAGTCGGTAATATCTTCTATGGCGATAAGGGCTATCTGGTTGTTAACGGATATAATTCATACGAAAGCTTCCTTGGCGAGAAGCGGGAGAAAGGTCCCAGCCGCAAGGAAGGGGGTGAGCTTGGCCTCCATTTCCAGAACTGGTTCGATGCCATCCGTGCCAGGGATATGAGCATCCAGAACGGACCGGTCCAGACAGGTCATCTCTCTTCTGCCCTTGCACATCTGGGCAATATCTCCTACAGGCTCGGCCGCCAGCTTACGTTTGACCCGGTGGCTGAACGTTTTTACGGCGATGGCGAGAATGAAGCCAACGCAATGCTGAGCCGCGAATACAGGGCTCCGTATGTGCTGCCGGAGCAGGTTTAGAAGCAGGTAATGGAACACAGACATAGCTAAGTTCAGTTGCAAGGCTGATACCCAGAGATGAGAAAAGCTATGTTTTGTAATGAGTTCCCCTATCTGTAGTGTCCGGTTAAAGTTACGACAAGGCTTATATATTGCTAATATATAGCGCAATACAAGGTTTTTATGATTTTTCAATTCGAAACTGAAAATCAATTCTTACCTTGAAATAGAAGGGATTACAAAAATCCAATTTCTCAAACCAAATCATCACACTGCAAAATAATGTTGAAAGTGCGATTAATTCATAATATCAGTGCGCAAACTGTTATTTTTATTGAACAATAGTGAATTTATACATCAAGTTAAGAATGTCCAGAGTAATTTTCACGATCGTATTGGTATCCTTATTAATCACTGGTTGTGAGAAGAAAGGAAAACCTTATTTTCTGAAGTTGTCAGAATGGAGAATAGCCCCTGTCTCATTTGCAGTTACGCCAGAATTAAATGCAATTGCTGTCACAGATGCTGACGATATAGTTAAAGAAGCGGATTACAACACATCCGGTTGGATCAGAGCTGTGGTTCCAGGAACAGTTCTCGGAAACCTGGTTGACAACCGCATCTATGATGAAAGCCTCAAGCCGGATAACAATGGAAAGAAGAACGTGTACTTCAGTGACAACCTGTCTAAACTACCTCCGGGAGACTTTGACAATCAATGGTGGTACAGCACCGATTTTTTCATTCCGGCCAGCGAGTCGGGAAAAAGAGTGACGGTAATATTCAGGGGAATTAATTATACCGGTGAAATCTATGTTAACGGAATAGAAGTCCTAAACAAATATTCCAATATCAAAGATGAAGCATATCTTAAAAATGGGCCTACCCTTTTAAATCCCGACGCTGAGGTAACCGATTATACTACCGAAGGAGCTGGCAGTCTGACAGGCGTTTCAGATTTTGACACATATAATTTACAGTTCATCGGAGCTATGCGCACCTACGAAATAGATATTACTGATTTCGTTTCCATTGGTGGAGTCAAAAATAACATTAAGGTTAAAGTCACAAAGCCAGAGTATCGTAACGATCTGGCTTACTACTGGGTGGATTGGAATCCACAGCCGGCTGACGCTATGATGGGCCTCACCGGTGAAGTAGTTGTACATACTTCAGGAAGCGTCAGGCTGGCAAACCCGGCTGTGGTATCTAAAGTTGATGTTGATCATAAAGGGGCTCATTTAAATTTCTATCTGGATGCGAGTAACTTTACAGCAGACAATGTTACTGGAACAATCAGGGCTGAGATTAAAGACCCTGGTGGAAAAATTATAGCAAATGTTACAAAGGAGAATTTGGGTATTCAGTCCGGGGAATATAATAAAGAGATTGATTTAAGAGCTGCTGATTATCCCCAATTGAATCTTACCAATCCCCTGCTCTGGTGGCCATACCTCAGCGGAGATCAGCCTCTTTATACCATTGATTACGAGTTCATTGTAGACGGAATTGTGAGTGACAGACTGCAACATCGTTTCGGTATCCGGGAAATTGTTGCAGAAGTGAATGTATCACCCTATGCCAATAATTATGCTGATACGATAGCCGCATCTCACCTGTCCAATATGTTGCAACTTTATGTTAATCACAGACCAGTATTGTTGAAAGGTGGCGGGTACTGTCCAACGGATCTTTTCCTGCGTCGTAATAAGGAGACTAATAAGGCTGTGGTGGATTACATTAAATACATGGGGATGAATATGGTCCGTGATGAAGGCAAATTCTTCGACAATGACTTGCTGGATCTCATGGATGAAAATGGCATTATGCTCATGACGGGATGGTGTTGCTGTGACCGCTGGCAAAGCCCTGGTTCATTTTCAAAAGCCGAGCGTTTTGTGGCTTTTGAATCCCTGTATGCCCAACTGCGAAATGCCAGAAGCCATCCATGTATGATTCTCTGGTTTAATGGCAGTGATGACCCGCCCAGTATATCTCAGCAGGGACTGAATGGCCAGAATGTGGAGCAGAAATATTTTGAGATCGAAGCAAATTTGAGATTGCTGGAAACAGGAGCTAACACCAACAGCGGGTCAGCAAAGATAGCTACTCTTACAGGAGTGACCGGGGGTATGCATATGGATGCCACTTATGACAGCCAGTCTCCAACCTGGTACTATTTTGACCCCAGGGGCAATTACGGTTTCATTTCAGAAGGCGGCGGAGGAGGAAGTATTCCGGTACAGGAAACGATGAGAAGAATCCTGCCGGAAACGAGTCTCTGGCCATATAATTCCGCGGATAATTATAATGTCTGGAACTATCATGTCTGTAGAGGTAATTTCAGTAACCTGGGCCAGCATACGGTGTTGATAGACGGTTCCTATGGAGCTTCAGCCACATTTGATGAGTTTATCACGAGAGCCCAGATTTTCCAGTATGAACTGCAGAGGGCTCAATATGAAGCATTGAACTCCAATCGTTTTAAAAACACCAGTGGTTTTGTAAACTGGATGTTGAATAATGCCTGGCCCATATTTTTCTGGAACCAGTTCGATTTCTACATGAACCCTAACGGAACGACGTACGGAGCCAGGAAAGGTAATGAACCGGTGCATATCATGTATAATATGTATGGCAAATCCGTAAAAATCATTAATAATACTTTTAATACCTATCCGGAGTCTGTGGCCACTATGTCAATTTACGATATTAACGGCAACCTCATCAGCACACCTCTCAAAAAGATTGTAAATATCATGGCAGATGGTGCAGGTGAACCGGTAGAATATCCCTTATCAGGATCTAATCGCTTAGGTCCCAAAACTATCGGGCTGATTAAAAATAGCTCGGGAGATTATGAACCTTACACTATTAACTATTTCGGAAAGATAACTGAAGCTTATGGAGTAACTGATCTTTGGGATTATGAAGATATTAATGCTTCGTTGGTCAAGCCTGCTTCAGATGTATATTTCATTCGCCTGGAGTTAAAGGACGCCAATGGTAAGATACTTAGCCTGAACTCATATGCTGAACCGATGCGTAATGACATAGCTGGCGCCAGCCATGCCTGGAACAGGTCAGGGACTTACCAGGTGGCTGATATGACCCAGCTGAATCAGCTTCCGCCACTCGATCTGAAAGTATCTCAGACAGCATTTAAGAAGGCTGGTGGTAAAAACGTGTTAACATACAGGATTGAAAATCCAACCGGCATAATTGCATACGCAGTAGAACTGAAAGCATATACCGGCAGAGACAGAAAGACGCTGGTTGCTCCGGTTATCTATGACGATAACCTGTTTATCCTGTTTCCCGGTGAAAGTCGTGACATCAACATCTCATATAATCGGTCAGATCTGGCAAACAAGGCATTTGTAACCGTAAATTGCTATAACAATGTGATTAACGGTAAGGACGTCCGTGCCGCCACAAATATATACAGGGCAGTACCTGAAGGTGGCTCCAATAACCTTGCCAGGGGGAAAACGGTAACCGGCGGTAATAATTCTGCCAATGCCACAGCAATAATAGCCAGGTCACAGACCAATGCCAATGCAGGCAGAACCTTCATCGATTCTGATATGAATACTTTCGCAACACTGACTCCTGATCAGGGAGCATTCATAACGGACCTTGGCAGCGTTCAAAGTTTTGACAGATTAATGCTTCGCTGGAACAGAACCAATAATCTGCGTGGAAGACCGGACAGGATCAGAATCGAAGTGAGCGATGATAACCTTGTATACTCAACTATCGTAGATAATTATGACAATAGCAGGATGGGTTCAATAATGACAAACATCATTTTGCCCGCTCAGGCCAAAGGACAGTATCTGAGGATCACTCCAGCAGGATTGCTCGGTGTATCCCCGGCCGAAGGAATGGTAGAGGGAATTGCTTCCAGCGGTATTGCACAGGCAGTCGCTCCGACTGAATTTACCCTTTCAGCTATAGAGATATACGCATTTAATAAGTCTGTGTTCTTCACAGTGGAGGGTACCGGCAGGGTGGAAAC
>JAWOIF010000188.1:0-11680 GCA_046484805.1 Bacteroidales bacterium | reverse complement strand
CAAATGTACCCCACGAAGTTCCGGTTGAGAATGCAATGAAGCAACTGATGATAAAGACAACAAAAGGCACCATAGATGGTGAAAGAAATCCTTTTGACACTTCAGCTACATATATACCCGTTCCAAGCTTGTTGCAGAGATTTCCGATAGCGAATGCGAACATCATGATAAGAGCCATCTGTGTCATACCGGAAATGCCCTTTACTGAGAGGTCAGTAATCTCACGCAGTGAAAATATTCTTTGTGAAAGGTAAAGAATAATGCTTCCCGTCAGGGCTATCAGTACTGAGTAAAGCACAGCCGTTGCCCCCGATGATTTCCCTATTGCCTGGAATATCTTCTGAAATAATGGGAGGTCTGCCTTGTCAGGAACCTCTGCCCACCCCGTAGCTACCAGCATCAGGGGAATAGAAACAACCATCAGTCCCATGGGTATGAACATATTGAGTGCCCTTGGCCTGACATTCTCCTTTGTCGTGAGTACGGTTATCTCGGCCGACATCATGGGTCTGGCACCGTCAGCAAGCAGCTTGCCCTCGGTGTCGGCCCTTATCATTGCCTTGCGCATAGGACCGAAGTCCTTTCCCGATGCGGCAATGATATAGACCATTATCAGTGTCAGTACCGGGTAGAAATTATAGAGCATTGCATTCAGCATGGCGGTAAATGGATGGCTGAAGCCCTGAAGCACAAGCAGCCCCATTATAAAACCACCCCATGCATTCAGTGGAATAAATATACAGATGGGCGCTGAAACCGAGTCGGCAATATATGCCAGCTTCTCCCTTGGCAGCTTCAGACGGTCAAATATCGGCCGGTACAGAGTCCCTACTGTTAATGCAGCAAGATTGGATTCCACGAAACAGAGCACACCGGTGAAGCCTGCCATAAGGCTGTATCTCGATCGGAGCTTTGTGAGCTTTGACTTATCATCAGGGATCTCCCCGAGTTTTACCCTGTTGATGAATCCTTCAACCCCTCCTGAATGCTGTATGAATGCAATCAGCACACCAATAAGCAGTGTGAACATAAGTGTCTTTGTACTTGCATCGTTCTTGAAGACATCTGCAAGCAGTGTAACCGTGCCGGTTATTCCGTCGATTATAGCTGCGTGGCTCAGAATGATGCTGCCTGCAATCAGTCCCGTAAGAAGAGATACCAGTACCTGCCTGGTTTTCATCGCAAGAATAATGGCAACAAGTGGTGGCAGAACTGACCAGAATCCGTAATGATCCATATCTAAAAAGTTATTTTGTCCCGAAAATTCTGTCACCGGCATCACCGAGTCCTGGCAGTATGTAGCCATATTCATTCAGGCCGCTGTCAAGGGCCGCAAGAAATATGTCCACATCGGGGTGATCCTTTTCAATACGTGACACTCCTTCAGGGGTTCCTACAATACAAATGAGTTTGATTTGGTCGGCGCCATGTTGCTTGAGTAGCGTAATTGCCGAACTGGCACTGCCGCCAGTGGCAAGCATGGGGTCAAGGACCATTACCACGGCTTCCTTCAGACACGACGGCAACTTGGCATAATAGGTGTTTGGTTCAAGGGTCTCATGGTCGCGGTAAAGACCAATATGTCCTATTCTGGCTGTTGGTATGAGACCGGTAATGCCTTCTGTCATGCCCAATCCGGCTCTCAGAACCGGAACCAGTACCACATAGCAGGCAAGTTCTCCGGTTTTCATCGGAGCCAGAGGAGTCTCAATCTCAATTTCATTCAGAGGCAGATCCCTGGTAATTTCATATGCCATCAGGGCAGCAATCTCATCGAGGTTTTCCCTGAATTCCTTTGTGCCTGTCTCTTTGCGGCGCAGCTTGGTTAGCTTGTGGGTTATCAGGGGGTGTTCCAGTACGGTGAGCATTCGGGTCAGGTTATAGGGTTGGGGTATTTATCTTTGTAGTTGGTAATCAAGATTTTCCTGTTCAATAATCCTTTGTGTGAGGATGTATCCGTAGTGTTTCGATTTTTTCTGACGGTACATTCCCCATGAGACTGTCGTCCATTCTTTGGCGGCATGCAGGTCTCCCAATATCTCATAAACCACTGCAAGATTATGGGCTGCGCGCCCCCTGGCTTTTTTGTTTCCTGTTTCGGTGGCCCTTACCAGTGAAGGTATCGCCTTGTCCCAGTCATTCAGCTGCATCATCCTCGCGCCTGCAGCCAGGTCGGCATTGCCCCCTCCCTTCTTGAAATAGTCTCTCGAAACCCTGTACCATGTTGGAGTTATTCGTCTTCCATATGAAATGCCTGCCTCCCTGCTGGCACCATTAATGGCATCACTCCTCACTTTTACTGTATTGATGGCTGCTATTATTGCCGGTCCGCCTGCACTCCAGTTCATCGAGTGCGAAAATCTGAATTCATCGGCTATCATACGCTGTTCAGGCCAGTACATCCTGAATCCGCAGTTCACTGTTGCAATACCTCCGGCACCTGCTCCCGGATTGTTACGGGTGGGAAGCTTCGCAGCCGCAATTATGAAATCGGAGTCGAAGGCCTCAAGACAGACAATCACATCAGCACTGTGCTTTGCAGCCATCTCATCAATAAGGTTCCATGGCAGCGGATCGGGAAGTACCGAACCACGTGAAGAGCCAAGAAACATCTCGTTTGTTAAAATAATATTATAACGTGTCGAATTGGTGAGGCTTATCTTTAGGCCTTCCATTACATTTTGTCTTGCAGCTCTGGCCAGTTGGGGACCCTCAAGCGTTAGTATCGATTCAAGCCTGTTGAGATCAGTATCTTCAGGTAACGAACGGTCTATGATCGCAATCGTTTGTATATCAGATGGTATAGTTATGGGGGCGGGTGTCAGAACATTGAAGTTCATCCTGGCCGCTCCGCAACCTGATAATATCAGGAGTAAAATAATGAATAATGGGCTATATGTTTTCATGTGTTCCGGTTTTGGTTCACCGTCACAAGGTACAATTTTTGAGCCATAATGCAACTGTCTCAGGACTTACTCCCTGAAGACCCAGTTTATTCTTTTTGTTATAGCCGTTCAACTCGTTGGCCAGTCTGCCGGATTTCTCCACCTCCTTCAGCTTTTCAACCGAATCATAACCCAGAGAAATAAGAGGTTCTGTCCACTCCTCAGGTATTCCAAATGACACAAATGCTTCCCTAATCTCTGCGCCCTGCGCCCTGCGCCTAACCTCGGGCTTCATCTGTGGAAAGAAGAGCACATCCTGTATCGACGATTGGTTGGTCATAAGCATGGTAAGCCTGTCGATACCCATGCCCATACCCGATGTGGGAGGCATGCCGTATTCTAGAGCCCTCACAAAATCCATATCAATAAACATTGCTTCGTCATCACCTTTCTCTGAAAGCTTCAACTGATCATGGAAGCGTTCAAGCTGGTCGATGGGATCATTAAGTTCACTGTAGGCATTGGCTATCTCCTTGCCGTTTATGAAGAGCTCGAACCTCTCCGTGAGTCCCGGTACCGACCGGTGCTTCTTGGTAAGTGGTGACATCTCCCCGGGGTAGTCAATGATGAAGGTTGGCTGCACATAGTGATGCTCGCACTTCTCACCGAAAATAAGATCAATAAGCTTACCCTTGCCCATGGTCTTGTCGGGTTCCAGACCAAGACTGTTACAGGCCGTTACCAGTTCTTCCTCTGCCATGCCGGTGATGTCGATGCCCGTGTGTTCCTTAATGGCATCGGTCATGGTCACCCGGCGAAAGGGCCTTTTGAAACTAATTTTATTGTCCCTGTAAACGATCTCTGTCGAGCCGTGAAGATCAAGGGCTACCTTTTCGACTATCTCCTCGGTGAAGTCCATCATCCAGTTATAGTCCTTATAAGCCACATATATCTCCATCACGGTGAACTCCGGATTATGGTTGCGGTCCATTCCCTCATTACGAAAATCCTTTGAAAACTCATAAACACCGTCATATCCTCCGACAATAAGTCTTTTAAGATAGAGTTCGTTGGCTATTCTGAGGTAGAGAGGTATGTCAAGGGCATTGTGGTGAGTTATGAAGGGTCTGGCTGCTGCACCACCCGGTATCGGCTGCAGTATCGGGGTTTCCACCTCAAGGTAATCACGTGAGTTGAAAAGCTCACGCATGCTCTGAATGATCATGGTCCTCTTCCTGAAAGTATCCCTTACATGTGGATTGATAATCAGGTCTACATATCTCTGCCTGTAACGCAGTTCGGGATCAGTTACCGCATCGTAGGTTGTGCCGTCTTTTTCCTTTACAACGGGCAGGGGCCGCAACGATTTTGAAAGCAGTGTCAGTTCCCTGACGTGTATTGTTGTCTCGCCCATCTGTGTTTTGAACACATGACCTCTTACTCCAATGATGTCACCGATATCGAGGTGTCTTTTAAAGAGTATGTTATAAAGGCTTTTATCCTCACCCGTGCAAATATCATCCCTTCTGAGGTATATCTGTATCCTGCCCGTGTGATCCTGTATCTCTGCAAAGGAGGCATTACCCATTATCCGGCGACTCATTATACGGCCTGCCAGTGTTACATCCCTGAAGTTATCTTTCTCTTCAGAGTAGTTACCAAGTATCTCTTCTGCATTGCTGTTAACCCTGTATTCTGCTGCAGGATAAGGATCAATGCCCATGTCCCGTATCTCTTTCAGCGATTCGCGTCTTATCTGTTCCTGTTCACTTAACATTGGCTAATCTGATATCGATGTTTCCGCAAAGATAAAAATTAATACGGTGTACGGAACCGAGGCGCGTAGCGACGAGCTCGCGACCGAATGGGAGCAACCGAGGCGCGGACGAGTTCGCGACCGAATTTCACCATACCCCACACCCCAACTTAATGAACTCTATGAACTCCAAAATTGAAATATCTCTCCATTTTTCATTAACTTTGCCTGAATTGTTGCAGGGAATAAGAATTATAGTTAAAATGCAGAGGGAGAGAAGATTACCGGAGTGGTTGAGAATGCAGAGGGCCAGTGGCGAAGAGTATGTCAGGGTTAAGCGTCTGGTTCAGAACAACCATCTGCATACCATCTGCACCAGCGGTAATTGTCCCAATATAGGTGAGTGCTGGAATGCCGGAACGGCAACCTTCATGATCCTCGGAGACATCTGCACCCGCTCATGCCGTTTCTGCGGTACGGGCACAGGCAGACCCCTGGCCCCTGATACACAGGAGCCGCTGCGCCTGGCTGAATCAATAAAAACACTCCGACTTAACCACTGTGTTGTAACATCTGTCGACAGGGATGACCTGAGCGACGGCGGTGCTGCCTTCTGGGCTGAAACTATCAGGGAAATAAAAAAACTGAATCCCGGCACCACAATAGAAACCCTTATACCCGATTTCGACGGCAAGCCTGAGAATATTCAGAAGGTAATTGATGCCGGCCCCGATGTCATATCACACAATCTTGAGACGGTCAGGCGCCTCACACCACAAATCAGGTCGAGGGCGAAATATGAAACAAGCCTCAGCGTTATAGAATATGTTGCCCACAAAGGGGTAACCGCAAAATCGGGCATTATGGTCGGACTCGGAGAGAGTGATGAAGAGGTGTATAAGGCTATGGATGACCTACTTACGGCAGGATGCACGGTCTTTACCATCGGCCAGTACCTGCAGCCGTCGTTCAGCCACATGGAGGTTGTGAATTACATCACCCCCGAAAAGTTTGAGGAGTACCGGCTAAATGGCCTTGAGAAGGGCTTTAGCTTCGTCGAGAGCAGTCCGCTGGTGCGCTCTTCATACCACGCTGAAAAACATGTGAAA
The DNA here is from genome assembly GCA_046484805.1 of Bacteroidales bacterium. Classification (GTDB taxonomy): domain Bacteria; phylum Bacteroidota; class Bacteroidia; order Bacteroidales; family VadinHA17; genus SLNP01. The sequence goes on along the minus strand of JAWOIF010000188.1, from coordinate 5,930 downwards.
AAAGTAACGTCAATATATAAAAGTTAAACTGGTAAAGTGAGCTATCATGTTAGATTTGAAGACCTTGGACTAAGAGATTACAAAGAAGTGTGGGACTACCAGGAGCAACTCCTGGAGTCGATGATCGAGACCAAGCTCAGGCTCCGCTCGGGTGGCTCTGTTGATGGAAGCAGCGCCGTACCCAGGCTCATTTTCGTTGAGCACCCCCACGTCTTCACCCTCGGCAAAAGCGGTTCAGACAACAATCTGCTTGTCAACCACATACAGCTACAGGCAAAGAACGCCTCCTTCTACCACATCGACCGCGGCGGCGACATAACGTATCACGGGCCCGGCCAGATAGTCGGCTACCCGATCATCGACCTCGACGTACCAGGCATCGGCCTCAGGGAATACATCCACCGGCTCGAGGAGGCTGTAATTCAAACTATAGCATTTTACGGTATTTCGGGGGAACACATGGCAGGCGCCACGGGGGTATGGCTCGATATCGCAAAAGCCGGTTCCACCAGAAAGATATGCGCCATAGGCGTCAGGGTCAGCAGGGCGGTCACAATGCACGGCTTCGCTTTTAACGTCAATACCAACCTCGACTACTTCGGCTACATAAACCCCTGCGGATATACCGACAAGGGAGTCACGTCGCTGAGCAGGGAGCTGGGCCGCGAAATCGATATTGATGAGGTAAAGGCCATTCTTCGCGGTAAGCTGGCTGAACAATTTGAAATGGAATTTATTTAATATATAATGGAAAAACGCTGGGTTATAAAGGAGAGAGGCGACCAGGTTGTCGTGAAACAACTGGCCGGGGCAATGGGAGTGCCAGAGTCGCTGGCGAACCTTATGGTTCAGCGCGGTATAAACACTACCGGTGAGGCCAGAGCTTTTTTCGAACCATCACTCGAAGATCTCTACGACCCCTTCCTGATGAAGGATATGAACAGGGCTGTTGACCGCATCTCTTCCGCTATAACCATGAATGAGAGGATACTCGTTTACGGAGACTATGATGTGGACGGAACCACCTCAGTGGCAGTGATGTACTCGTTCCTGCGAAAGCTGTATAACAATATCGATTACTACATCCCCGATCGCTACAGTGAAGGGTACGGTATCTCCATACAGGGAATGGATCATGCCGCAAACACGGGGTGCAGGCTGATAATTGCCCTCGACTGCGGGATAAAGGCGGTGGATAAGGTAGAATATGCGCGTTCCAAAGGACTCGATATAATAATCTGCGACCATCACCTTCCTGGCGATAGCATTCCCGATGCAACTGCGGTACTCGATCCGAAACAGCCAGGATGCAGCTACCCATACAAAGAGCTTTCAGGTTGCGGTGTCGGATTCAAGTTAATACAGGCATATTGCCGTATACATTCACTGGATCCCGGAGAAGCTTATGAATACCTCGATCTGGTGGCAGTCAGTATCGCATCTGATATCGTTCCTATTACCGGAGAGAACAGAATACTGGCATATTACGGCCTGAAGAGACTCAATGAGGCCCCGGGAACAGGATTGAAGGAGATTATTCGCGAGGCTGAAATAACCCGTACGGTATCGATTGAGGATGTGGTTTTCAAGATTGGTCCCCGCATTAATGCCGCCGGTCGTATGGAATCAGGCCGCAAGGCAGTGGAACTGCTTGTTTCAAGCGACAGCAGGCTGGCTTCAGGAATCAGTAAGATGATAAATGACTGCAATATCGAACGCCGGAACGTAGATAGAAATATCACCACCGAGGCGATGAGAATGCTTTCTGATGATCAGGCCGGCTCCAACTCACGTACAACAGTGCTATACAATCAAACCTGGCACAAGGGGGTTATCGGAATTGTGGCGTCACGCCTTATAGAAACATATTACAGGCCCACCGTTATCCTCACCGAGTCGAATGGTTTTGCCACCGGGTCTGCCCGGTCGGTGCCCGGTTATGACCTCTACCAGGCCATAGAATCCTGCTCTGACCTGCTCGAAAGTTTCGGAGGTCATATGTTTGCAGCCGGACTGACATTGAAGGAGGAGAATGTGCCTGAGTTTTCCCGGCGTTTCGAGAAATTTGTAACCGATACGATATCTGAAGACCAGCTTGTTCCCCGTATATTCGTCGATGCCGAACTGCTGACGGGGGAGATCAACCTCGATTTCTATAATCGCCTGAACCGGTTCCAGCCTTACGGACCCGAGAATACAGCTCCGGTCTTTGTCTCGACGAACGTCTATGATACCGGAAAGGGAAAAATGGTAGGTCAGAACGGTGAACACCTTAAACTTGAAATATGCCATGAGTCTTCCGGCGTAACTGTTTTTCCTGCTATAGCTTTCGGACAGGCGCACCGATGGGATTATATCCGTGCCAACAAACCCTTTGACATCTGTTATACTCTTGAGATGAATGAGTTCAGGGGTTTCAGGTCGCTGCAGTTGAATATTCGCGATATACGTCCGTCAGAGATCTAGAAGTTGAATTTAAATTGCATCTTAAGCTCTTCCTGAAGAGGGTTTCCCTCAGCCGGATACTTCCTCATTATGCCGTATTTGATTCTCATGTCTGCATTCTTGCCGACTTCTGCATTTAGAATGATGGCGGTTCGGCTTCCCTCACCGTGGTGAACAGGAATGCTGAATCCGTAAAGCATGTCGTTCTCATAAAGGTAGAGTCCCGAGTCAAAGCTACCCGTGGTGAACAACGCATGCCTTATCCATACCGACAGGGGAAAACGCAAGGGTGCGAAGCCTGCATCTCCGGCCAGCATGCTTCCACGGTCATTCTCGCCGGTGCTTTTATAGAGGGCGTGTATGCTAAACCTGAATGCAGATGCCGGATTGCCCGACATGGTCAGTCGCATTGTTGTCTGCCTGGCTGCCATTACTGAGGGCACTCCTCCGGTTCCCGGGCCGGTCGCCGTGGCGGTTCCCGGCTTATTTTTCCATGTCTCGCCGCCGTAGATCCTTAATTCTGTAGCAAATCCGTCGCGGTTTTCATATCTGGCCTTCACCTCTGCACGGTATCCGTGGGAGGGATATGCGAGCCTCTGCTTCAGCCACGGAAAGCGGTAAACGTCGGCGCCGGCGTGAATGAAGAAGCCTCTGGCAGCCTCGTACATGATACGTGTCATCAGTCCCTCCTCGTTGCCTGTAAGGGTGTTGCGGCCCGGGCCACCCGACAGGTGACCATAGTAGCTTCTGCTGTAGTTCCTGTAGATCAGATTGCCTGTCAGACGATCGTCGAACCTGATATTGAAGGTGTGCGCCGTAGCCATTGATCCGTTGCCCGATATTGCCAGTTCCCCGGCTCCTGAGACCTTTCCCATTGCCATCCGGTATGAGGCCCCGGCGTTGAAGCTGCCCGATCCTCCTTCTCTTACCTCCCTCGAGAAAGCAGTATGGCAGGCAGTTAGTGCCCACCTGAAATTGCCCTTTCCCAGACCCAGGCTCACCCCTGATGACGTCTCACGGAGAACCCCCGTAGCTGCCAGTCCCGACAAAGAGCCGTGTACCGGTGGTGTTGAAAGGATATCTGCATAAACAATTCCTGAAGTGTCGGTCTTAAGCCTGGCATCGCGGTATCGCGATGAAAAGAACAGCGACAGCCTCAGGCTTCCGGCCGATGAAGTCACCGCCGCTCCCCGCATGTAGTTATTCTCGTTAACCGATGAGCTCAGTCTGAATCCGTCACGCTGACCCATGAATGAGGTTCCGGTAAGTGTCAGAAAGGGCTTGTAGCCGCTGTTGACAACAAGGCCCATACCGAAGCGTGCACTGTAGTCACCTGCAATGAAGTTAATGATGCCTGTACCGCTGCTGCCTCTGCCACTGCCGGTAACTGCAAACCCCCCGGTGATAAAGTCGGGCCTGCCGCTCCAGAGAGGCGATTCACCTGCATCTGAAGCTGCAGTAAGGGAGGCAGTCAGGCTACCTGTCCGCATACGGTATCTGAGGCTGTTTCTGAAGGGATTGACTAACTGTTCTGCGGTGCCGTCGCGAAACCTTACAGAGGCTGTGGTTACAGCCCTGTGGTACAACCTTGTGCCGGTGCCACCAGTGGCAACTGATGGGATGTCAAGAGTGATGAAAGGCACCATCAATTCGGCCGTTTCCCGGTTGAATCCCGACAGTGATGCCAGTTCAAGGAGTGAGACAACCGGACCGGTATTTCTGATATATGATGCCAGTGTGCTTACCTGAAATGGGGTCAGGAAGAACAGCCTCGATATCTCTGATGAGTCGCCACTGTTGATTAATACTGGTTCAGCGGCCAGATCGAAGAGCAGTTCAGTCAGCAACTCTGCATTTTCCTCGCCGGTCTCCTCGGCCATTTCATTCACTATTTTGCTGATAACTGGCAACAGCCGCTGCTCCTGAGCCGCGCACCAGAGGCATAGCGTTGCCCCGAGTGATATTGCCATGACTCTCAACAGTTTCATTTTCTTAATTTCAGAAACTTTTATTTATTGCTGCTACCGGAGACAAGCCCAGGCGGCTGTGTGTTACGAATGAGAGAGAGCAGCTAAAACCTGCAAACCTGAAAGCTGCTGTGAAGCCCAATGATCCGGTTCCTGTTTCGAATCCGGCCCTGAGGGTGGTTGCCGTCGTTACATCATAGCTAAGGCCTGCAGCTGCCGACAGTGGGTGGTGACTCCTCTTTTCCAGCATTGCCGATACCCTTGCCCTGTCGCTAACCGTTGACCCAATACCCACCCTTAGTGCAGAAGGAGAGGGATAATCCCTCAGCCTCTGCGGTACAGGATTGGCCAAATGGACCCCGAGGCTGGTGTTTTCTGTTGCCCTGTATATCAGGCCTATCTGACCTGATGCTGAAAGGCGTGCTGCATCTTGTGCCGGCGATGCAGCTGCACTGAGTGATGCCTCAACGCCCAGTGCAAGGTTGCCGGAGAGAGACATTCCTCCCGAAACAGAGAAGTGGTGATACATTAGTTCGGTAAAGCCATATCCCGAATATCGGAATCCGAATGCCCCCCTGTCAAACGGAGCCGTATAGAAGAGCGATCTGATTGACAGTTCGGGCATTCCGAACCGTGAATAGTACTCAATTCCTACGGTGTGGTTTTCTAAATATGCAAGAGATGCCTGGTTGACGAAGCAGTTGCGGAAATCGATGACGGTTACCGATGGATAGAGCGGCGGTGGCGACAGGTTAAGACCGTTGATAACACCCTCCTGTGCAGAGAGATGATAACCAGATAGCACCAACGGAACAACGAGTCCCATGACTAAACGGAAAGCACACTTCATTGCGAAACATATTTCCCGTAAGTTAGGAAAAACAGATTTATCTGAAGCCTTTGATATGCTTTTTTTTTGGTTTGTTTTTGTAGTCAGAAGAACTTCAGAATTATCGGAGACCGGTATTATCTTTTTTCCTAACTTTATGATTAGGTATCGTCTATTCATGAATTGAAAAACTGACAACCATGAAATATTATTCCCACCGGCTGTTGCAGGTATTCGTTTACTGCTTCATTCTGCTCTCCTCTTACTCATGCAGAAGAGGTGAGAAACCTGCAGAGGGTTTGCTATCATTTAATATTGAGGCACAGGGATACCCCTGAGGAGATTAGAATGTCAGAATTCATTGCAGGAGTCACTTATATACCGCTCGAGACTACTGAGGAATCGCTTATTAACAGATCGAGGCAGGTATATCTGACTCAGGACTTCATAATGGTGGTTGAAAGTGCTGCCTGCCTTCTTTTTGACAGGAATTCAGGAGCCTTTGTCAGGGAAGTTGGCAGACAGGGCCGCGGACCGGGGGAGTACTCCCGATTCAGTTTTCTGGATGATGGGAGGGAAGAGATCTGGTTCTCCGATTACAGGGGGAACCTTGTCAGATATAATCTCATGGGAGATTATTTAGGCAGCGTTACTATTCCGGGAAGTATGCCGTCGGAGCATAAACTGAG
>JAWOIF010000071.1:0-10847 GCA_046484805.1 Bacteroidales bacterium | reverse complement strand
CTGGGCGTCAAACTTGAATGGGTAGATATGCCCTTCGACAGCCTGATTGCGGGTGTCCAGGAAGGCAAAATCGACGCTTCCATTTCTGCCTTCAATTACACCGAAGAGCGTGACAGGGTTGTAGATTTCAGTGAGGCCTATTACGACGGGCAGTACCCGCCTTGAGTTCGAACTCATTCAAAGCCCGGCCACGCGAGCCCAGTGGCCGCAGCCGTGCAGCGTGCGCAACATCATCACCATCGGTGTACAAGGATCAACTTGTTTACGCCAGGGGTTTTGGCTACCGTGACATTGAAGAGAAGCTTCCGGTTACGCCAAATACATTGTTTCATATAGCTTCAAATACAAAACTATTTACTTCCACTGCTGTTGGGCTTCTGGTTGAGGAGGGGAAACTGGAGTGGGACAAGCCGGTAAGGAATTGGGTTCCGCGACTGGAGTTCTACAATAACGAGCTTAACAATAGTGTTACCATCAGGGATATGCTGGCTCACCGTACAGGCATATCGAGGCATGACGCATTATGGATAAGGTCCGATTTCAGCAGGGAAGAATTGTTTCAGAGGATAAAATATCTTGAGCCAACTACTCCTCTGCGACAGGGTTATATCTACAACAATCTGATGTATGTTGCAGCCGGGCAGATTATTGAGATATTAACCGGCCAGACCTGGGAGGAGTATGTGCAGGAGAGGATTTTTAATCCTCTTGGAATGGCTAATTCGGTTTTTGATGTGCCGGAGATGATAAGACAGCCTGACTTCATGAGGGCGTATACAGAAGTGAGGGATACCAATATTCTTATGCGTTCGCCTCTCTATGATTCGATGCAGGGCCTTGGTTCCGCCGGATCGATAGTATCGAGCATCAATGATATGTCGAACTGGGTGATAGCACAGATTTACAGGGGTAAGTTCAGGGGTGAGCAGGTGATACCGGCGTCTGTAATCAGGGAGACGATGCGGCCGGTGAATCCCACCTCATCGGTCCCGGAAAACAATTTTGAGAACCTTAACATAGTGTACGGGATGGGGCGCAGAATATCAAGCTACAAAGGTCACTACCTGGTTCAGCATGGAGGTTCTGTCGGGGGTATCTATTCCAATGTCTCGATTATGCCTGCCGACAGTATAGGGGTGATAGTCTTTACCAACCGGGTGTCGCAGCTGCCGGAACGGATTGCATTCACTATTTACGACCTGTTACTGGATCTTCCCGAGACGCCGTGGATTGAAAGAGCTTACAAGACCTACCTGCAGGGAAAGGAGACCAGCAGGGAAGCGCGCAGCAAGCCTGATACCGTTCGTGTACACGGGACAACACCCTCGCATGCCCTTAGTGATTACGCCGGCCGGTATGAAGATGCAGCCTATGGTGTTGTAACGATCTCTTACCTTGATGACGGTCTCAGGTTTAAGTATAATTATGCTGATCTGCCCCTGTACCATTACCACTATGACCGGTTCGTGACTTCCGATGATCAGTTCATGGGTAGGTGGTTTGTCCTTTTCGGTACCAACGCCAGGGGGATTGTAAATGAGCTAAGAATCAGTTTTGATGACAAGGAGGTTGTTTTTGTGAGGAGGGAAGATGCCAGTCTAACTGACCCGAAATTCCTGAAGTAGCTGGAGAGGTAGTTTGTTTTGTCCGTCTGCTTTTCTGGTTGCTTTTAATGTGTGAATTATGTAAGAAGCATTTGCAATTACATAACATTCTGTCATGGGATAACCCGTACCTTAGACTGCCAAAATCCTGATCCATACTGGAGAAGGGGACAAATTAACAACAGATATATATGAAGACAATGAAATTCTTAACAGGTCTGATTGCGGCAGTCCTGATTACCAGTTCTGCAAGTGCACAACACAGCAGTTCACCCAGAGGAAAAGTAAACCTGGGAGTCAAGGCCGGCATAAATATGTACAAGATCAGCAGTGACGACAACACTATATATGATCATATAACAGGGTTTCATCTGGGATTGCTTGGTCATATCCATCTGGATAGCCAATGGGCAGTTCAGCCTGAATTGGTTTATTCAAGCCAGGGTGCAAAAAGCGGGGATACTAAGCAGAAGCTGGACTATATTAATATTCCTGTTATCCTGCAGTATATGTTTGACAATGGATTCAGATTACAGGCCGGCCCACAGTTGGGGATTCTGGTTAGAGCAGACAATAGAAACGATTTGAATCCAATCGACCTTGGTTTGGCTATTGGTGTCAGTTATGTAGTTCCATCAACTGGTTTTGGTGTTGACGCAAGGTATAATTATGGATTAAGCAACATTAATAAAAACGATGCTGTAAAATCATTTAACAGGGGACTTCAGCTGGGTGTCTTTTACATTTTTGGTCATAACGCAGAAAAGCTGTTTCAATAACCGGCTTAAAAGGGATTACTTCGCTCGTGATTAACACGAGGGCAGCTTAGAAAGTATTTCAGCTTGAATAACCGGCACAGTAAAGATAGTTATACGATTACCACTGAATTCTCTGTTAGAAATTCGTTCGGCAAAAGTTTATCAGCTTCTTTTTCATTTATCCACGTGTTCCCGTCTATGAGATACCTGAACTGGTATTCCTTATCTTTTTCCAGGGCAACAGTAACTTTAAACTCGCCACCCTTGAGTTTTTTCATCGGAATACTATCTGGGTTCCAGTGATTAAAATCACCCGTAAGGTTAACCTTGCTGGCAGAATTGACACTGTCTTTGGGCAGTATAAATGTTACTTTACAGACAGACTTCGTTTTAAAAAACTGTTTTTTCAGGCTCATAATTGTAAATTTCAATTTATACTGTTTCACTAACCTGCCTTACAGCGGGCTACATGATAATAAATCTCTTTTACCCTTTCGGCGGCCTTTACCCATCTTAAGTTATTCACTTCCTTAAGGCTGTTTTTTATCATATATTCTCCCAGAGAAGGATAATTCAATATTCCGTAAATAGCATCAGCCATGTGGTCAATATCCCAGAAATCAACTTTTATGGCATGAGTAATTACTTCTGACACACCTGATTGCTTCGATATGATCACCGGGACATTGTTTTGCATTGCTTCCAAAGTAGAAATTCCAAATGGCTCGGAAACAGATGGCATAACATATAAATCACTCATTGCGTACAGCCTCGTGACATCATCGTTTTTCAGGAACCCGGTAAAGTGAAACCTGTCAGCAATGTGTAACCTTGCCACACATCTGATCATATCTTCCATCATATCTCCGTTGCCTGCCATCACAAACCTTACATTATCCATCTTTTGCAAAACCTTATAAGCAGCCTTTATAAAATATTCGGGACCTTTTTGTTGTGTAATTCTCCCTAAAAACGTCACGATTTTATAGTTTGGCCCTTTCTTGTAAAGTTTTGTGGAGGGAATACGGGTAGCAGTATCAACTGCATTATGCACAGTTATAATTTTTGATGGGTTTATATTATATTTTTTGATTACAATATTGCGTGTAAAATCGCTTACCGTTATTACCATATCTGCAATTTCCATCCCTTTTCGTTCAACTTCATATACGTTGATATTCGGATTTTCACCGCTGCGGTCATATTCTGTGGAATGCACGTGAACTATAAGAGGATTTCCCGACACTTTCTTCGCTGCAATCCCTGCAGGGTATGTGAGCCAGTCATGAGCATGGATAATATTGTGGGATTCGTTTCTTGTTATCTCTGAAGCTACTAAAGCATACCGGGAAATTTCATCGAAAAGGCTTGATCCGTATTCCCCTGCAAACTCCAGTTTTCCAGGTGATGTGGTTTTTACTTTATTGTTATCCGTTCTCTTTTTGATTTCTAAAAGCTTTTTATAATGTTTTGGAGTTACATAGGCAGAAATCTGTTGGTCAGAAGTCAGAGATTCTCTCATTTCCAGCCTTTTCTGTTTTAACAATATTTTTCCTGAAAGCACAACATCTCCTGCCCCTATAAGTTTTATTCCGGTTTTGTCTTCATTTCCGTAAACTTTTGGAACAATAAATGTCAGGTCAATACCATCTAATGAGGTTAATCCCTTTGTCAGGCCGTGACAGGCAGTTCCTAATCCACCTGATATATTAGGTGGAAACTCCCACCCAAACATGAGCACTTTCATGAGGCAAGATAGAGGCTAATAATTTTTATGAAAAAATATAACTTTAAATCAGAATAGGTATTACACAATTATCTGAAGAATTTACATAATTCGCATTATTAATAAATACAAAGGATTGGTAAGGCAACTACTTCTTCCTGCTCGTGATGTTCAGGGGGCTTGATAAGGGAACCCCGCTCGGTACCAACGCCAGGGGGATTGTAAATGAGCTAAGAATCAGTTTTGATGACAAGGAGGTTGTTTTTGTGAGGAAGGCTGATGCCAGGCTTAATGATACCGATTTAATCAGAAAGCAGTAGGGGAGGGCAGGGTAATTTATTCATCCCTCAATGCTTCGATAGGGTCAAGCAGGGAGGCTTTTCTGGCCGGGTAGACGCCAAAGAAGATCCCTATAACCATTGAGAACAGGAACGAGTAGACCAGGGATGGGATATAAATGCTTATATTCCATTGAGTTAAGAAGCCTACTGTTAATGATATCGCAACACCCAGGAGTATTCCGGCTGTTCCGCCGAATATACTGAGTATAGAAGCTTCTATTACAAATTGCATCAGGATATCTTTTCTGCTTGCTCCAACAGCCATTCGTAGTCCGATCTCCTTAACCCGTTCCCTGATTGCAATGAGCATTATAGCCAGAATTCCGATTCCTCCTACCAGCAGTGATATGCTGGCAATACCTGCTATGAGTGACGTAAAGGTATCAGTAGTCTCCTTTTGTGCCTGTATGAGTTCGACCTGTGTCTGGATAGTGAAGTCATCAGGTTTATCAAGTCTGTTCAGTCTGTGTCTTTCGCGCAGGAACTCTGTTATCTGCATTACGGCACTTTCCATTCTTTCAGGAGATACTGGCTGGGCATTGATACTGTTTATGTAATTCAGGTTAAAGACTCTTCGCAATGCTGTCTGCAGTGGAATGAATATCTGGTCATCCTGATCGACACCGTTAAGGTCTACTCCCTTGGATTCCATTATACCAATTACAGTGAACGGAATTTTCCCGATCATGATTTTTTCGCCTATCGGGTCGCTGTTTCCAAAGATGTTTCTTACCACTGTCTGTCCAACTACTGCTACCCGTATTGAAGCCCTGTTATCTTCATCGGTAAAAAAATCACCCGACGCCGGAAAGAAATTTCTTACAAACTGATAATCGGTTGTAGTACCTGTAATTGTCGTATTTGAACTCAGATTGGCCCATTTAACTACCATTTTCCTGGTTTGCACTGGAACTGCAACCTTAACATCGGGGCATTCGTCGGTCATCAGAGCCGCATCGCGAAGAGTCATTGAAGTAACCGTGCCGGCGACCTGTTGCCTCCCGGCCATCCTTTGAACCTGACCGGCATTGATGATTATCAGGTCGGTTCCCATCGCATCAATTGAAGACATTACTTCTTTTTGCGCCCCACGGCCAATTGCGACCATCACTATTACCGCTGAGACCCCGATGATGATACCAAGGAGCGCAAGGGCAGTCCTGAGTCTGTGAGTCAGCAACTGACGACGCGATATTCTTATGCTCCTGGTAATCTTCATCTTTTATTCTGAAATAGATCCGGGGTCAACAGTCAGTATCTCTACCTGAGTGATTCAACGGGGTTCAGCTTTGCAGCCCTGCGTGCCGGTTGAATGCCGGCGATCAGGCCTATTATGGTTGAAGATACCACACCTGTTAATATACTCGCCCATGATATTGAGACAGGCATCTCCATTACAAGATTCAGTATTTTCGCTCCGGCTGCACCCAGTATCAGACCTGCCAGCCCCCCCAGCAGGGTTACTGCTGCTGCCTCAAAGAGGAACTGATTCATTATATCGCCGGTGTTTGCCCCGACAGCCTTTCTGAGACCGATCTCCTTTTTGCGTTCATTGACTGAAATGAACATAATGTTCGCCACAACAATGCCCCCGGTTATCAGTGAAATACCTGCCAGAAGGGCAAGAAAGAGGTTGAATGTGCCGGAAACCCTCTCTGCCATTGCTGTTACCTCTGTGGGTGTTGTAACTGCAAAATCATCAGGCGTTCCTTCGGTGATATTGTGTCTCTCCCTCAGTATGGCAGTAATCTCCCCGGCAGTCTTTGAAATGTCAGCATTGCTTTTCAGTAGGATCTTTATTCCTGCAAGGTAATCGACATTTGCCACCCTTCTCATGAATGTGGATAGTGGAATCATTACCCTGTTATCCATATCACCCCCTCCGGGGCTGGTTCCTTTTGAAACCAGTACTCCCTTAACCTCAAACCTGACGTTTCCGATTTGAATAAACTCCCCGACAGGATTGTCATCACCGAAAAGCTCTTTCTTTACTGTCGGCCCTAACAGACAAACGCGGTTAAGTGACGACATATCTTCTTCATTTATAAATTCTCCGTCTGTCACATCCCAATCCCATACGTATGCCCACTCTGGTGTGACACCAAACAGTGCACCTGTTGTTGATCTTTCAAAATAGCTGATACTTGAGTTTGACCTGCGGTTAAAGGGCGCGACTTCACTTATTGAACTAACTTCACGTTTAAGGTATTCCGCATCTTCAGGTTTCAGGGTTGTGATCGGCTGGCCCTGGGTTGCCTGACCTCCCATCATTGCACCGCTCGTGGCGTTTACCATTACGCTTTCAAGTCCGAATTTCTTCACCCGTTCCATTACAACCTTTTTTGCTCCCAGACCTATAGAGACCACCATTGTCAGGGCTATTATACCGATGATTATCCCGATCATCATCAAGAATGACCGCATTTTAAAACGCGCAATATTCTTAAGTGAGTTTCGCAGTATTCTGTTTGTTTTCATTTCAGGCCTCCGTAATTAGTTTATTAAGTTCTTCTTCTGCATTCTTTGGTGACGGGTTTATTTCATCACTGACTATTTTACCATCTGATATCTTAATAATTCTTTTGGCGTGGTTGGCGATATCCTGTTCATGCGTTACGAGGACAATTGTTCTGCCTTCATTGTTTAGTTTTTGAAAAAGAGCGATAATGTCGTAACTCGCTTTTGTGTCGAGGTTTCCTGTCGGTTCGTCAGCCAGAATTATATCCGGGTCGTTAACGATTGCTCTTGCTATAGCCACCCTTTGCTGCTGCCCTCCTGACAGTTCTCCGGGGGAGTGTTGCATTCTGTCTGCGAGGCCTACTGCACTAAGAGCTTCAGTTGCCAGTTTCCTGATGTTCTCCTTGTCGGAGTAGATGAGGGGTAGCTCTACATTTTCAAGGGCGGTGGTCCTGGGAAGAAGATTAAATGTCTGGAAGACGAAGCCTATCTTCCTGTTTCTCAGGTGTGCCAGCTGCTGGTCTGACAGACTGTTTACATTAGTATCGTCAAACAGCAGAGATCCCTCATCAGGCTTGTCAAGACAACCCATGATATTCATAAGGGTTGACTTGCCCGATCCTGACGATCCCATGATTGCAATAAGTTCGCCACTGCGAATTTCAACGGATACATCATTTAAAGCTGCAATCTTAGCAGATGCATCTTTGTTGTAGGTCTTCTTCAAACCACTTGCTTTGATTATTACTTTTTCCATAAGGAATATATATTAATATTTTACATTTTGAATTTAAGTTTCTGTTATGGCTATTCAGGCATCACAATTATCTCACCCTCCCTCAGGCCTTCGGTTATTTCTGTATAAGTTCTGTCAGACCATCCGACAGAGACCTTCCTGGTAACCTGCGCTCCGTTTTCCAGTACTGTCACAAACCTCTCACCCCTGTCTCTTCTTATTGCCCTTGAGGGTACGGCCAAAACATCATTCCGCGTTTCCAGCCGGATTGTTACTGTTGCGGTCATTTCAGGTCTCAGGGTCTTATCCATGAAATCACTTATTTCGACTACGACAATATAGTTAACAACATTGTCCTGTATAACTGCCTTGGGGTATATAGCTGTTACCACCCCCCGGAAATCAGTATCAGAATAGGTGTCAACGGTAAATGTGGCTTCCTGCCCGGTGTATATCTTTCCAATATCTGTTTCGTCAACATATACCTGAACCTCAAGCCTTGACAGATCAATAATATTCACAAAGGTCGGGGCAGCCAGACCGGCCATCACCGTCTCGCCTTCCTGGGTGGATACGGAAGAGATTACACCCGATGTCAGTGCATATATTGATGTATAGGAAAGCTGCACCTTAGCCACTTCTGCATTGGCCTCTGCCTGCCTGAGCTGTGCTTCGGCAATCTTGTATGAGTTTTCAGCCAGGTCATATGCCTGCTGTGAAATATAGTCCTGCTCAAGCAGACTCTTTTGTCGTTCGAGATTCAACTCTGCATACTCAAAATCAGCTATTGCCTTGTTGACTGCAGCAAGGTTCTGGTTCAGCTTTGCTCTGAGTTCAGCATCATCGATCTCGGCAATTACCTGACCGGCTTTGACATAGTCTCCGATATTAGCCCGTAGTTTTTTTACCACACCCGATATACGTGCCCCTACCTTCACCTCAGCTCCCACCCTGGGTTTGATTATACCGGTTGCCAGTACGGTTGAGCCGATATCTCTTCTTTCTACTGTGGCTGTCTGAATCTGACCTTCACTTTTTCTTTCATTACTGCTGAAATAGATCCAAAGGAGCACTGCAGCCGCGATGACCACCAATAATACAATAACAATGTGTTTCGTTTTCATTTTTGTTTTGTACGGGTTAGTTTTTACCAATAGTTCTTTCAAGCTGCGCCAGAGATATTTTATAATCAGCCAGGGCCTCTATATGATTCTGTTCTGCTATTACAAAAGTTGTCTGGGCATCAGTCAGCTGGATTATGGAGCCTACACCCTCCCTGTACTCCCCTTCTGCCAGCAGAAGGTTTTCTTTAGCGCTTTCGGCAGCCTTAAGTGAAGCTGTAATCCTTTCTGCCGATTCTTTCACTGAAAGCCATGCGTTCCAGACTTCAAGACTAATCTGTTGCCTGAGTTGCTCAAACTCTTCACCGAGTCCGTGATATGCAGAGACTTCCTGACTTACCCGTGCCTTATTTGAGAATCCGCTGAATACAGGAACTGAGAGAGTCATTCCCAGCCACCAGTTATTTTTCATTGCAGCTAGTTCAGGGCCTGAATAGTTGTAGTTTGCATTTGCACTCAGAGAGGGGTAATAGCCACTCTGTGCCACATTGATATACTCTTTCTGAGCCTTTAGCAGTGCCTGAAACCTCTCCAGCTCGGTACGGTTCATCAGAGCCTGAGCCAGAAGTGAGTCGTAATTGCCGGCAGGCAGCAGATCTTCAGATGAAAGGTCGTCGGCTATCATAATGATGGTATCAGAGGGAAATCCCATCAGGTAGTTAAGGCTGCCTTTTACAGAAGCCAGGGCGTTGGCAACCTGAATCCTATTCAGTTCGGCGTTTGCCACCTCTACCTCCGATTTAAGCACATCAGACCGTGTGGTCAGTCCTGCTTTCTGTCTTGCCAGGGCAAATTCAAGGTGAAAGGCAGTGTTCCTGATAGCTTCTTCTGCGCTTTTAAGTGTCCTCTCCATCTGAAGCGTGCGGTAATATGCCTGAATTATATCAAAAGCCAGGTCTTGTTTGTTGGTCTCGTGCCTTAGCAGTGCTGCCTGGTAATTAGCCTGCGAGGCAGCGAAATTTGATTTTGTCCCGGAACCCCTGTAGATGTCATATGAGACTGAAACACCCGAGCTGAAGTTATTGTAGCGCTGTTCACCACTGTTTCTTGAATAGGTATCGGCATTTGTGCCAATATTGACTTTCGGGTAGTATGCTGAGAAAGCCTCTTCTGTTTTTGCCTTTGTCTCTTCGGTCAGGAACCAGGAAGACCTGAATCCGGGATTGTTCTGTATGGCGATTTCAATGCAGTTGTTCAGGGTAAGCGACCCTTTATCCCCGGTCTGAGCTTCAGACCTTACGGAATGAAATCCGTAAACACACAACAGCAGGATGAAGAGAGGTGTCGTGGAACCGGGTTTGTGGCTAAATACTCTCATTGGCTGAAACATCATAAGGTTTATTTTAACAAAAATTCATCTATTATCGTTTTCACGCAAGAGAATCAGTACCGAAACGGACAAAATCGAAGGTGAACGGGAACTACCCTGTCATTTCTCACAAAGCCAGTTCAGGAATTGTGTTGCCTTTTCCTTGCTGACCAGTATCTTATTATCGAAAGGTATCGTCAAAGAGACATTCAGTCTTCTGTTAAAATACTGGGAAGCACTTTTTACAGCACTGCGGTTGATAAGGAATTGCCTGTTTGCCCTGAAGAAATTATCATCTGTGGAAGATTCAAGTTCATCAAGTGACTTGTTTATTGTATGATGTTCCCTTGAAAATGTCAGAAGTCGGGTTAATTCGTTCCCGATGTAGAACAGGGCAATGTCATCAACTCTGACAGGAATTATTTTATCCTTATGATATACGAGAACAGTGTTGGGTTTTGTCTGCTTTCTGTTTTCAAATAGTTCCAATATGCTTTCAATAGGGTAAGTCGTTTTCTGAAAGGTGCTCTTCAGAGTATTGTAGCGGGTGAGTGCATTTTCAATGGTGTTTTTTGAAAAAGGTTTAAGGATATAATCTATGCCATTGGCCTTAAAAGCTTTCAGGGCATATTCATCAAAGGCTGTGCAGAATATTACCGGCGCAGAAACAGTGCATTCCCGGAATATCTCAAAACTCAGTCCGTCTCCAAGCTGTATGTCACAAAAGATCAGATCAGGTTCGATGTTTTCCCTGAAGTAGGCAACTGATTCCCTGACAGACCTGAGAATGGCAAC
>JAWOIF010000041.1:0-2829 GCA_046484805.1 Bacteroidales bacterium | reverse complement strand
GCCCGATGCGCTCAATAAGTCCCGATGCAACTAATTCAGCAGTATCGTTCATTTTAAAGACTTTGTACTTGATTGACGAACTTCCGCAGTTTAATACTAATACGACCATGATTGATTGTTTTCTTATTTGGGTTGTTAAAGTTATTGCTATTATTATTACATATTCTTCTTAAAGACTGTTATTTAGCCACCTTCTCAGCAGCCTGATTTGCGGTTATGGCGATAAGGCTGACTATGTCACTTACCGAACAGCCCCTTGAAAGGTCATTGATCGGAGCTGCCATACCCTGCAGTACCGGACCCACAGCCTCTGCATGCGCCAGCCTCTGCACCAGCTTATAGGCGATATTTCCGGTCTCCAGCGTCGGAAAGATCAGAACATTTGCCCTTCCTGCAATTTTACTTCCCGGTGCTTTCTTCTGTCCTATTGACTCAACAATGGCTGCATCAACCTGAAGCTCACCGTCAATATCGAGCCATGGTGCCATCTCCTTTGCAATCCGGGTTGCATTCACGACCTTATCAACCATCGGATGTTTTGCGCTTCCCTTCGTTGAAAAGCTGAGCATGGCAACCCTTGGTTCCCCACCTATTATTGACCTGTATGTCTTTGCAGTGGCTACGGCGATTTCAGCAAGCTCCTTATCGTTCGGATCAGGATGTACAGCACAGTCAGCAAACAATAACAGTCCATCGTCCCCAATTTCCCTGTCCTTTAAAATCATAATGAAAGCTCCAGAAACAACAGAGATGCCGGGAGCCGTCTTGACGTACTGAAACGCCGGTCTCAGAACATCACCGGTAGCATTGTCGGCCCCTGCAACCTCACCATCAGCATCACCGGCCTTAATCATCATAACTGAAAGATAGAGAGGATTTTCAATAAGCCTGGCAGCCTCCTCCCTTGTCAATCCCTTGCTCTTTCTGATCTCCACCATCAGATTGATATACCTTTCTTTGTCAGGATGATTCAGGGGATCGATTATTTTAGCTGATGAAATTGACGCGAAACCCTTTGCCTGAGCCTCTGCCTTGATTGCATCGGGATTACCTATCAGGATGATTGTGGCAATTTCCTCCCTGATGGCTGTGTCTGCAGCTTCGAGGGTCCTCGGTTCTAAACCTTCAGGTAACACAATGCGCATTCTGTTTTTACGGGCACTTTCTTTAATTTTATTAATTAATTCCATTGTATATCAATATATTAAACGACTTCGAATCTCCGACCCAAATGTACAAAAAAATTGTTCTATTAAACAATTAATTGACACATGATTAAAATCAGTATTGCCATATTTTAAAACATCCTGTAATTGGGCGCTTGCTAAACAATTTGCTGGGATAGATTTTGTACATTTGACAGTTTAACATTCATATAATGAATTCAAACAACCTGCTCGACTCTCTATCATGCGAACTCGAAGGAGAGCTGGCATATGATGATATTATTAAGACTATCTACTCAACCGACGCATCGGTGTACCGTGAATTGCCGGAGGCCGTAGCGTGGCCCGCCAATTCGTCCGATCTCAGGAAACTTATAAGATTTTGCAATGACAACAGTATTTCGCTAACAGTAAGGGCAGCAGGCACTTCGCTCGCCGGACAGGTAGTCGGGAAAGGTATAATTGCCGATATATCGCGGCATATGAACCGTATAATCGACTTCAATGCCGTAGAGAAATGGGTATTGGTCGAGCCGGGAGTCATTCCCGATGAACTCAATATGTTTCTAAAACCGTACGGACTGCAATTCGGTCCAGAAACTTCAACGTCAAACAGATGCACAATTGGCGGAATGGCCGGTAATAACGCCTGTGGCCTCCATTCTCTGGTTTACGGCTCAACACGTGAACATTTACTTGAGGTAAAATGCCTTTTAAGCGATGGTTCAGAAGTAGTTCTGAGTAGTAAAACCCCCGACGAAATAGATGAAATTGCAGCCGGAAACACCCTTGAAGCGAAAATTTACAGAGAAATGGCCGCGATACTTTCCGACCCGGTCAACGCAAATTATATCAGAAACGGCTATCCCGACCCATCCATAACCAGGCGAAATACAGGCTACTGCCTTGACATAATGCTTGATTCAGAGCCATTTACAAAAGAGGCGCCTTCTTTTAACCTGGCGAAGCTGATAGCAGGCTCTGAGGGCACCCTGGCGATTGCGACAGAACTGAAACTGAATCTTGTGCCCCTCCCGCCCCCGGCCAAAGGCCTTCTCTGCGTTCATCTGAAGAATCGGTCAGATGCATTCACGGCCAACCTGACAGCGCTTGCTGCACCGTTTGCAGTCTTGATATAGTAATTGGAACGATTTGCAGCGCTGGCGATAACCACCAGCGCCGTCAGCAGGATACCTCCGGCGGCAAGAAACCGTACGATTCCGGCCATTGGATTCCGTTGTCCGCTACAGGTTCCGGTTTCAGGGAATCCTGACGGCGGCAGAGTCTTTTTTCCGGAGCTCCCGGGGGGTGACGCCGAAAATCGGGGTTCGTGCCTGCGGGCAGATATTGTGCGTAATAATCCAGTGTTGCACTGCTTTTGACCGTTACCCTCCGGTTGTCATTGTCGAGACTGTATGTAACAGGAACAGCAGGCGAAAAGCTGAAATAAGTCTGATAATTCTGTGGATCCAGTGGTTGTGAGAACTCAAATACAAACTCTATCTCACTATAGGATATATCCCTGATACCAGCCGGTGTTAGCACATTCCTTCCGTTTATGGTAGCGGATGAAAGCAAAACTTCGCCCGGTTGGGGAAGGCCTCCGTCCAGATCGCGTAGGCTCCGACCGCCAGGTCCGCGTACGCGGCGCCGCTCCAGCGCC
>JAWOIF010000130.1:0-14730 GCA_046484805.1 Bacteroidales bacterium | reverse complement strand
TTCGCCGATATTAAGGAGATTTGATACTGCAATTATTCTGAATCAGCAGTCGCTTGACAAATTCGAGGAAAGCGTAAAGCCGGGTGGCATACTGATATACGACGGTAATGGGATTACCCGTCATCCTGTGAGGAAGGATATTACCATCTACAGGGTTGATGCCACTGAAGAGGCCAAGAAGATGGAACTGTCGAAAGTGTTTAATATGGTGGTTCTGGGCGGATACATGAAGGTTAAGCCACTGATAAAGATGGAGAACGTCATAAAGGGCCTTAAGAAATCATTACCAGAACGGTACCATAACCTCATTCCGATGAACGAAAAGGCTGTTCATCGGGGCATGGAGATAATAACAGAAATCTGATATCTGAACTGAGGCCCGCGCGAGACGGCCGAGCTCGCGACCGTATGGGAGCACATCTGAAATCTACCGGTTGTAGAATCCTTCCTTAACTATGAATTCCCATACACCGGGAGGAAGAAAATGACGCACATCCTTTTGTGAAGCTATTGCCTTTCTGATGAATGTTCCGGATATCTCAATCAGGGGTGCCTTTATTAAATGCACTGCGGCCTCTGACAGAAGGTTGTCAAGATCTTCGTTTGATGGCCTGATAACACCCTTTCTGGGATATACATACAAATCGCACAATTCTGTCAGATGTTTGGCATTCTTCCATTTATGCAGGGTATAAAGATTGTCTTCACCCATTATCAATGAGAATTCTTCTGAAGGATTTCTTTCTTTCAGCCAGATAACGGTATCGATGGTATAGCTTGGAACCGGAAGCCTGAACTCTATGTCTGAGGCAATGAATCTCTCGTTGTCAGTGCCTATAGCTATCTCGGTCATCTTCAGTCTGTCATAGCCTGATAGCAGAGTTTTTCGGTTCTTCAGAGGATTATGCGGACTTACAATGAACCATATTCTGTCAAGAGGAGTGAATTCAACCAGATAGTTGGCAATTGCCAGATGGCCGATATGAACCGGATTGAATGAACCGAAATAGAGTCCTGTTTTCATCTGGTTGCGGTATTCAGGAAACCTGTAACTAATGCAAAAGCTACTGACTTTGTAGTTTCAAGGTCATCATTAATAATCACCTGGTCAAACCGGGGAGCGAAGCCGATCTCTTCAATTGCCTTGTCAACCCTCATTCTGATTTTCTCTTCGCAATCCTTACCCCTAAGCCTGAGTCTCTTTTCCAGTTCATCTACTGATGGGGGCATAATAAAAATGGCCAATGCCTTTTCACTGTATATTCGCTTAAGGTTCAGACCACCCTTTACGTCAACGTCAAAAATGATATTTCTGCCTTCTGCCCAAAGCCTCTCAATTTCACTTCTCAGTGTTCCATAAAAATGTCCTGAGTAAACCTCTTCCCACTCAACAAATTCTCCTTTCTCAATACCATTCCTGAATTGTGCTCCGCTCATAAAGTAGTAATCCTTTCCGTCTATTTCTCCTCTCCTTGGTTCGCGGGTAGTTGCAGAGACTGAGAAACCAAGAGAATCTATCCTTCCGGTAATATGGCTTACGATTGTCGTTTTTCCCGCTCCTGAGGGGGCAGAGACTATTACCATTTTTCCGTCCATTTTTCTACAAAACGTTTTGAACCTGCTCCTTGATCTTTTCCAGTTCCTCCTTCATCATCACCACCAGCTTTTGGATGGAGGCGTCATTTGCCTTTGATCCGATAGTATTTATCTCCCTGCCAATCTCCTGGGTAATGAATGAAAGAGTTTTTCCATTTGGCTCATCAGATGAAAGTGATTCGATGAAATAATCACAATGCTTCTCAAGCCTCACCTTCTCTTCATTGATATCAAGTTTTTCAAGGTAGTATATAAGTTCCTGTTCCAGCCTGTTGCTGTCTGCATTTACAGATCCCTTTATCTCATTCAGTGATGATACTATCCTCTCCCTGATCCTCACTATCCGGTCAGCCTCAAAACCTTTTACTTCTTCCAGATACTTCAATATAGCGGCTGTTGACTTTCGCATATCTTTTTCAAGGGCCTTCCCCTCTTCAATCCGGTATTCGTCGACGATTTTTATAGCATCAGTAACTGTATCCCTGAACGTTAACCAATCCTCTTCCGTCAGTTCCGGTTTCTCGCTTCTGATCGATTCAGGCAGTCTCATTATTATCTGAAGCAGGCCGTTATCATCAGCTTTGATTCCTGTTTCATCCATAATCTCCTTAAGCTGCCTGTACCACCTTCCCACAGCATTTTTATTTATTACTGTCTGCGGTTCTTCGTCAATAATATCAAATGATACAATAAGGTCTATCTTGCCCCTGCCCAGTGACTGGCTTATCATAGTCCTGAGTTCTATCTCCTTCTCTTTGTAAATCCATGGAAGTTTGGAGCTTATGTCAAGCTGCTTGCTGTTCAGCGACCTGATCTCAACGTTAAGTTTCTTTTGTCCGGTGTCTGTTATTGACTTTCCGTAACCTGTCATCGATCTGATCATCAGCTTTCTGTGTTTCGTGAAATAATTTACTGCATAACAGAGCAATCTGTTATGGCAAAGGAAACCAAATTAACAATTCTAACAAAACGTGATGTCTATAATCTTTCCAGCCCGACAGTAAAATGTCTCATTATGGGAACTTCGCTCACTATTCTGAATCCCTTTTTGATCTTCTCTCTTTCCTGCCACAGGTTTATAAAGGTCGCAGCTACATAGCTCATGTGGTTGTCAGAATAGACCCTTCTGGGGATTGCAAGCCTGACCAATTCGAGTTTAGGATATCTGTTTTCGCGGGTAACCGGATCGCGGTCAGCCAGAAGGGTACCTATCTCTATCGACCTTATACCGCCTGCAATATATGCTTCAACGGCCAGGGTCTGAGCCGGGAATTCTTCTCTCGGAATGTGTGGCAGGAATCTGAGAGCATCAATAAAAATGGCGTGACCGCCAAAAGGTTCCTGTACGGGCACTCCGCCATCCCTGAGTTTTGACCCCAGCAGGCTGACCTGCCTTATCCGGGCTTCAAGATAGTCAAACTCAGTACCTTCATAGAGGCCCTGAGCCAGGGCGTTCATATCTCTTCCCGTCATGCCTCCATATGTAATATAACCTTCGAACATTATATTAAACACAGATGCCTTCCTGAAGAGATCTTCACTCCTCATTGCAATGAATCCGCCCATATTGACGATTGCATCCTTCTTTGAACTCATGGTCATTCCATCAGCATAGGAAAACATTACACTGACTATCTCCCTGATGGTTTTGTTTTCAAAGCCCTTTTCACGCATTTTGATGAAACAGGCGTTCTCAGCAAACCTGGCCGAGTCGAAGAATACCGGTATGCCGTGATTATCTGCAATCGCCCTAACCTCTTTCATATTCGCTATGCTTACAGGTTGTCCCCCGGCGGTATTGTTTGTAATCGTTACCAGTATAAATGGTATTTTGTCCCTGCCGTGTTCTTCAATAACGGTTTTCAGTTTTTTCGTATCAACATTACCCTTAAACGGTACAATGGCAGTTGTATCGAAAGCCTCATCAATCGTACAATCAACCGCTGTTGCCTTTCTGAATTCAATATGTCCCTTTGTGGTATCGAAGTGGGAGTTACCAGGAATTATATCTCCCTCCTTAATCAGTACTGAGAAAAGGACATTTTCGGCCGCCCTTCCCTGGTGGGTCGGAAGAAAGTATTCAAATCCGGTAATATCAGTAACTGCATCCTTAAGCTTGAAATACGATGATGCACCTGCATAACTTTCGTCTCCAAGCATCATTTCCGACCATTGTCTGTCACTCATGGCGCCTGTACCTGAATCTGTTAGCAGATCTATGGTAACCTGCTCTGATCTGAGGTTGAAAAGGTTGTAACCGGCCGTATTTATCCATTTCTCCCTTTCTTCTCTGGTACTTATATTGACCGCTTCGGTCATTTTCATCTTGTAGGGTTCAATATATGGTAGTCGCATTTATGGAATGTTTTAAAACAGTAAGAAAATCGTGAATTTATGGTATATTGTTGATTTGATTGCAATTGATATGCATTCAGAGCGGGAAGGAATCCCTCTTTTTGATATTACGGTATATCTGGCACGTAAGAAAATCCGTTATACCCATTGTACCCATGATGAAAATTCTGAATATTTTTGTCAAAATTACAACCTGTTGCGCAAAATAAAAAGCAAAGAGAAAAATAACTATAATATGTTTATAAAGTGCATCAAACCATTATTGCCAGTGCTGATATTATTTTCACTGCACTTTACGGTCTTTTCCCAGATAAAGGAGGTAACTACCCTTACCACAACCCGCATTGATACCATTTCTTTGAAGGGGATCGAACCGGAACTATTACTTGAATATTCCACAATTAAGTTTAGTAAAGATGAGGCCTTAAGTTACCTCAGGAATGTTCGTAATCCATCATTCTGGAAGAACCCTGATGATCCCTTCAGGAAGTATCTTGATCAGTTGATACACCTGTCACTAAACGACCGTGAAAAGGATGTGAAGCAATACCTGACAGATTATCCCTATGATTCTATTAAGATACCACGGAGCGAGTTCTATCTCTGGGATACTCTGAGGATACGGTTTCCCGAGGGTCATACAACCGATTCAGTAGCTATAAACATAGTAGAGAGGGCACTGGCTGAGAGGGATGCTACGGAGAAAAGTAAAGCTTTTGATAAATCTAAAATACTGGTTTCTATAGGAGATAATCTTCTAATACAGGGAGATACATTGCTGCTGGTACTTGTTGATACGCTTAGGGGAGTTGGTTCGGGACGAAGCTCATTTCCTTTCCGCGGGTATGATCATCCGATGACCGGTGACTCGATTCAGGCTGCAATCGGTGAATTGGTGAGATTTCTTGAGGACAGGGATTCCTCTCTGCTTATGCTTACCGGGTCAGCCAGCGTTGAAACACCATTCATGCTGAATACCAAGGGATATGAACTTGTAAGGTTCTGGTTAAGTAATGAATACAACGATTCCGTTACGGTATGGGTCGGTAGTCCGTCTTACAACACTGTTGGCCTTTACCTTGAAAACAATATCATGTTCAGACGGCCTGTAAGAGCAAGCACAATGGCAGATGCAAAGGTAAACGTGCCTGTAATTGACAACAGGGCTCTTAAGGAGGTTGAAAAGATTTATGTAAAACCAAACTACTGGAGATATACTACCGAAATATCATCTGTTCTTAACCAGGCCCTTCTTTCAAACTGGGTGAAGGGAGGTGAGAGCAATATTTCAACTAATGTGGATATCACGATGAATCTTAATTATCTGAATACTCCAAAAAAAATGCTGTGGTATAACCAGGGGCGTCTGAAACATGGTTTCATCGCATCGAAAGATAAGGGTGCCAGACGGAATATGGACCTGATTGAACTTAATTCAAAACTAAACCATAAGGCATTCGGGAAATTTGATTTCAGTACTACAGCAGTATTCAAGACCCAGCTTGCCAAGGGGTACAGTTATCCGAAAGATAAGGATCCGGTGCTTGTTTCGAGGATAATGAGTCCCTCAAACCTTACTCTGGGTATCGGACTGGATTACAAGCCAAACAGGGAGACATCTTTTAATGTGTCGCCCTTATCTTATAAATGGACCTATGTGGCTGATACGGCAAATATTCCAACGTCAAGATACAGTATACCCGAAGGACGGAAATCAAGGCATGAACCTGGCGCAAGTGTAGTTATTAATCACAAGAGAACGGTGTTTGAAAAAGTCTCCCTTAATAATAAGATCCAGCTTTTTACCAACTATATCAACAAGCCTAAGAATGTCGATATTGACTGGGAAATGATCGCCACAATGAGCCTGAACTGGTTTACGGATATAAGGATCAACACTCATCTTATTTATGATGATGATACCAAAACGACAGTTTATGACAAGGACACCGGCGACGCAGTGCTGGGTTCTGACGGAGAGCCGTTAAAGACTGCCAGGGTACAATTCAAGGAGATAATTGGTTTCTCGTTTATATTCAGGTTTTAAAACGGTAAACGTAGATGGCGTAGATGGCGTAGATGGCATAAACCTACCATTTACCGTTCCCCGTTCCCTAATTCTTTCTGATATATCCTGAACCTTCTGATTATGCGGCCGCCCATCCGCTCGTACTCTGCCCTCATTCTGCTGTTGGTCTCAAGTACCAGGTGGCTGTCAATGGTTTTCATTCCCTTCTGCCATGCAGATTTCAGGATCCTGGTTCCCATCAATACATCCAGTCCCTGACCCCTGAACTCCTTTGCTATTCCGCCAAGCATCATTATCAGGTTATCGGTCTTCCTTGCCGATCTTATGATATGTATTATTCCGAAAGGGAAGAGTCTTCCACCGGCCTTTTTTATACCCTCGCTTATGTCCGGCATCCCGATGGCAAATCCCACGAGCCTGCCCTCTGTGCGTACCATTTTAATAAATGCAGGGTCGAGCAGAGGCAGATATCTTTTGGCGAGTTCAGTCTTCTCCCTGTCTGTAAGAGGCACGAAACCATATATCTCGGTAAAGGTTTCGTTCATAAGTTCAAGGACATCAATAATAAGGGGTTTCAACTCTTTGGTAGAGCCAAACTCCAGCACCTCAAACTGGTTTGAGCCTTCGAATTTCTGCAGTATTTTTTCAAACAGTGGAGGAAGGGTTTTTGGAATATCTACCTGATAGTCAACAAGGTCTGTTTTCTTAATAAAACCCAGTCTTTCGATTATCTCAGGAATATATTTGCTGTTTGTGGGTGTTGTAATCAGTGAAGGGAACTCAAAACCTTCAACCTGAAGTCCCTGCGGATCCTTATCTGAGAATCCCAGCGGACCCACAAGACTGGTCATGCCCCTTTCTTTTGCCCACCGCGCGACGGCGTCGATCATTTCACTGATGACTTCACGGTCGTCGTATGCTTCTATGAAGCAGAATCTCCCGTCTTTTTCACCTCTTAATTCATTATATCTATGGGAGATAATACCCATAATACGACCCACATCCATGCCATCGCGTTCAGCCAGATACATCACTGCATCTGCGTACGCGAAAGAATTGTTCTTTTTCCTGTCGAACAATGTTCGATCATCCGACCAGATCGGAGGCAGCCATAAATGATCACCCTTATGTATAGCAGCCGGAAGATATATGAATCTTCTCAGATCGCGGCGAGTCTTTACCTCGCGGATTGAAACCCCTTTCATCCCTGTTATTTTGCGCTGAAGGTATGAAAAAATGTATGACCTGCTATTGAAGCGTGATTTTTTTGAAAGAGAATGCTGCAGCTAACTGATGAAGAGATCAGCTATTACGAAAACAGCCAGTAACAGGCCGGCAATTCCATTAGTGGTGGCAAATGCCATATTGACCCTCCTGAGGTCATCATGTTTTACTATACGGTGCTGAAATGTCAGCAGTATCATAAAGATACCGGCACCCGCCCAGAAAAGATAACCACCTTTTCCTATAAGTCCTGCGGCCACTACCAGACATGCAGTAAGTATATGTGATATGGCAGATAATCTCAGGGCTGTTTTTCTTCCCATTACTGCCGGCAGGGAGAAGAGTTTCTGCAGCCTGTCGAAGTCATCATCCTGAAGGGCGTATATAATATCGAATCCGCCCACCCATGTCAGAACTATGGCCGAGTAGATGAGAGGGAGGAGGTCAAACCTGTTTGTCACCGCAATGTAGGCACCAATTGGCGCAAGACTGAGTCCCAGACCCAGAATGAAATGGCATAGGGCGGTAAACCTCTTGGTAAGGCTGTACCCCAGGACAATAGCCAGAGCCACCGGCGACAGCATCAGCGCCAGTTCATTAATAAATGCCGTTGTTAAAATGAAAAGCATTGAACTCACAATAACAAATATCAGGGCTGACCTGCGTTTGATCTTTCCCGAAGGAATCTCTCTGCCACTGGTTCGCGGATTCAGAGCATCGAACCGGTAGTCGGCATACCTGTTGAAGGCCATGGCAGCACTGCGGGCAAATATCATAGAGAGTATAACCAGTAACAGCAGTCTCAGGCTGAAGCCATAGGATTCATCCGAGGCAGCCAGAAAAAAGCCTATAAGTGCAAACGGCATTGCAAATATTGTATGGCTGAACTTCACCAGCGACAGATAGGTTGATATGTTCACCACTGTTTTTTTCAGCATCCTGTCAGATATTTTCTACAGAATTGACCTTTGGCACCTCCACCGCCCGGAAGGGTTGTGCCTGCCTGATTCCTGTAATTGCTCATTATTTCCTGACTTTTGCCCCTACACCGCCCTCGTAGGCTCTTATAAGGTTGTTCATCACCTTATCGATGTTCTTTTCATTCAGGGTCTTGAGGTCGTCGCGCAGGGTGAAACTGAGCGCGTAGGATTTCTTTCCCGGGCCCAGTGATTCATGCTCGTAAACATCGAACAGACCAACCTCTCTGAGAAGAGTTTTCTCAGTTGAAAAGGCAATCTTTCTGAGTTCGTCGAACCTGATGCTGTTGTCAACCACCAGGGCCAGATCCCGCCTCACGGCAGGGTACTTTGGTAAGGGCTTGTGAATAATTCTGCTCCTTTTAAGGAGATCCGGTACTATTTCCCATTCTATATGACCGTGGTAGACATCCTGCTTTATTTCAAACCTCTGAAGATATTCCGGCGAGATTTTGCCTGCGGTTGCAATAAGGGTTCCTTTCAGTTTATATGATATCGACTCTGAATAATACCCTTTGTCTTGTACTCCCTTATCGGCGTTATCGGGATCGATGCCAGCCCTCCTGAGAACCATCTCAACGAACGATCTGATAAAAAAGAAGTCTGAAGGAACCTCCTCACAATTCCAGCTCTTTGCTTTTCGGGAGCCTGTGATGAAAAGATCGAGATTATGTTTCTCATTGTAATTATCGACGGGAGAGATAAGGCTCTTCTTGTCATTCAGAAAGTAGCAGTTTCCGAATTCAAACAGCCTCAGGTTAAGGTTCTGCCTGTTGATATTCCATGCTATGGCATTCAGTCCTCCCGGTAACAGCGACTGGCGCATTGCGTTCAGGTCGCTGCTTAGCGGATTGGCAAGTTTAACCAGTCTGGCAGGCTCAAAATCATCATTGTTTTCAAACCAGGCCGACGGAACCAGCGAATTTGACATCATCTCGGCAAAGCCGTTCGCCGCCAGCATATCACTGATTGTATTCACAACCTTTTCGCGGTCAGGCTTTTCTGAATAGGTGATGGTTGAGCTGAGGTGTTCACCGGTTTCAATGTTGTTATATCCGTAAACCCTGAGTATCTCTTCAATTACATCAGCCTCGCGTGACACGTCTACCCTGTAGAGCGGAACCGACAGCTCCATGCCCTCATCGGTTTCCGATTTTATTGTGAAATCGAGTGAGGTGAGTATCTGCCTGATGACAGATGGTTCAATAACCTTTCCGATGAGCCTGTTGATATTTTTGTAGGTAACCGATACCTGACGTTCTTCTGCAATTGAGGGATAGACATCAACTATATCTGATGAAATTCTTCCACCCGCGATCTCCCTGATCAGAATCGCTGCTCTCTTCAAAGCCGTTACCGTCATATTGATATCGGCGCCCCTCTCGAACCTGAAAGATGCATCGGTATTGAGGCCATGCCGCTTTGCAGTCCTTCGTACCGATACAGGATTAAACCAGGCCGATTCGAGGAAAATGTTCTTCGTCGTGTCTGTTACGCCCGATGCGAGTCCG
This sequence comes from Bacteroidales bacterium, assembly GCA_046484805.1. GTDB lineage: Bacteria > Bacteroidota > Bacteroidia > Bacteroidales > VadinHA17 > SLNP01. The sequence goes on along the minus strand of JAWOIF010000130.1, from coordinate 5,038 downwards.
CCAAAAACACCTGCAATACACATAGGTTCCTTCGCGTTGCAGATCATCAGGTCGCTACGGTGAAGTTTTCTCTCTACCCCGTCGAGTGTTATGAACGACGTATTCTGCGGCATATTCCTTACGACAACCTTTCCGCCTTTAATCCTGTCAGCATCGAAGGCATGCAGAGGCTGTCCGGTTTCAAGCAGCACGAAGTTGGTGATATCGACAATATTGTTGATGGGCTGGTGGCCGACGGCCCTTAGCCTGTTCTGCAGCCATAGAGGTGATTCGCTGACTGTTACGTCGCTTATTGTAATCCCTGAATACCTCCGGCAGTCGTTCTTGTTCTCTATCACTACCGGTATTGGCAGACTGTTGTCATCTGTGCTGAACTTCTCCAGCGACGGGTAAACAGCGGCATAGCTTTTACCTGGCAGACTCAGCCGGGCGGCAATATCCCTGGCTGCTCCGAAGTGAGATCCGCTGTCTATACGATTGGGTGTCAGACCTATAGTGTATACTGTATCTTTTTCTATATTAAAATATTCCGAAGCCGGTGTTCCCGGTTTTGCTGTATGGTCGAGCACCATTATTCCTTCATGTGAGGAACCAAGGCCCAGTTCATCTTCGGCGCATATCATGCCCTCGGAGAGCTGTCCGCGTATCTTAGACCTTTTAATCTCTAACTTTTCCTCTCCCTTGAAGACCATGGTTCCGGCAAGCGCTACAGGAACTTTCTGTCCGGGTGCCACATTTGGGGCGCCGCAGACTATCTGCAGGGGTTCGTTGCTGCCGATATCAACGGTGGTAACTGTAAGCTTGTCGGCATCAGGATGCTTGAAGCAGGTAAGGACTTTGCCAACGATAACCCCGCGAAGGCCGCCCGGCACTGATTCCCACTCCTCCACATCCTCAACCTCGAGACCGAGGCTGGTAAGCATTTCGGAGAGTTCATCGGAAGAAAGGGTGAAGTCGAGGTACTCTTTAAGCCAGTTGTAGGAAATCTTCATAAGGGAAGAAAGATTATTGATTCAAGGAATTGCAAAAGTAAGAAATAATAAAAAAAGATCAGAGAAGCACCGGCACATTAAATGAGGGTAACTCTAAATAATTATCTTTGTGTGGCAATGCTGAAAACCATGGAAAAGGAAAAGAGAGAGAGACTTATACTGCTTACAAATGATGACGGTCTCTATGCTGCCGGATTGAAAAAACTTCTTGAGGTGATGGAGGAGTTCGGCAGGGTGGTACTTATATCGACCAACGAGAGTATGTCGGGGATGTCGCAGGCCCTTACCGTTAAGTCGCCGCTACGGGTCAAGCTGCTCGAAAAGAATGAGAAGCACACCATCTATGCCTGCAGCGGCACACCCACTGACGGTGTGAAGCTCTCAATAAACCAGCTTCTTGACCGCAAGCCCGACTGGGTTGTATCGGGTATTAACCACGGAGCCAACTCCTCAGTAAGTGTTCTCTATTCGGGAACTATGGCGGCAGCTATAGAGGGATGCCTCTACGGCATTGATTCGGTGGGTTTTTCCCTTAACAGTTTCTCGCCTGGTGCTGATTTTTCAGCCTGCAAAAAGTATATACACGATATAATGAGCCATGTGGCAGAAAACCCTCTTCCCAAGGGTGTTTGCCTCAATGTGAACATACCCGCGGTTCCCGAAGAAGAGATAAAGGGAATAAAGATATGCAGGCAGGCGAAGGGCAACTGGCGTGAGGAGTTTGAGAAGAGAAAAGACCCGATGGGGAAGACATATTACTGGCTCACGGGTATTTTCAATAATCACGAGCCTGATGCGCAAGATACCGACGAATGGGCAATTAGTAACGGGTTTGTTTCGGTTGTTCCGGTAACTGTTGATATGACAGCACACGGGTACGTTGAAACACTGAAAACCATTTTCAGAGGTGAATAGGCCGGAAAAATATAACAGGATGATCACCGGCGTTGCGGCCGGGATTATTGTGCCGGTGCTGGTGATGACGGTCTTCTACCTCTGGAAATCAGGTGGAATGACGGTTGCAGAGTTTCTCTCGAGGCTGGTTGATACTGATGTACTGACAAATACTATCAGCGTTTCGGTTTTTGCCAATGTCTTCATATTCCTGCTCTTCAACCGGCTCGATATGCTCAGGGCTTCGAGGGGCATACTGGGTATTACCATTGTGTGGGCAATAATGGTATTTGTTTTGAAGTTCAGCTGACACATATTCCGGGGCGGGTCGCGGCAGGGAGGCCCCGGTTCCCGAAAAAACAGAACAGATGAAGTATTTTATAATAGCGGGTGAGGCATCGGGCGACCTTCACGGGGCAAACCTTGTGAGGAGCCTCATGAAATGTGATGGAAACGCTGAGATTGTCTGCCGGGGCGGTGACCTGATGGCTGAGGCAGGGGCGACGCTGCTGACGCACTACAGGGCGACGGCGTTTATGGGTTTCTGGGAGGTGCTGGTAAACCTGCGGAAGGTATTCGCGGGGATGAGAGAATGCCGCAGTCAGATTCTCGCTTTCAAACCCGATGTGCTGATACTGATCGATTACCCCGGATTCAACCTGAAGATGGCCGCTTTTGCACGCGAACACGGAATACCTGTGTATTATTATATCTCGCCGAAGATATGGGCATGGAAGGAGTCGCGCATAAATGCCATTAAGCGTGATGTGTCGCGCATGTACAGCATCCTGCCCTTTGAGATTGAGTTTTATGCAAAACACGGTTTCAGGGTTGAGTACTTCGGGAATCCTCTGGTCGACGAGATAGAGAGGAGACGCAGCATGCTGAGTGACAGGGGATCGGTTTATGAGACGCTTGGCCTTGATGACAGGCCGGTGATCGGGCTGCTGGCGGGTAGCAGGGTGCAGGAGGTTAAAAGAATTCTTCCTGCGATGCTGGCTGTAACGGGTTATTATCATGACTATCAGTTTGTGCTGGCGGCATCTGAGAATATTGACCCTGAATTGTTAAGGACTATTATCGGGTCACGGCCCGTAAAGGTTGTTTACGGCAATACCTATGAAATACTTGCCGTATCGGAGGTGGCCCTGGTGAAGTCGGGGACATCAACCCTTGAGGCAGCGCTTATCGGCACCCCGCAGGTGGTCTGCTACCGTGCCGGAAGGATATCCTACATCCTGGCACGCATGCTGGTGAAGGTGCGGTTCATATCGCTGGTCAACCTGCTGCTCGACAAGGAGGTGGTCAGGGAACTGATACAGGGCGACCTGAATGAAATGAATATAGTGAAGGAACTCAATACGCTTATTAAAGGCGGATGGAAAAGGAACGTGATCAGAAAGCACTATGCCGAAATACGGTCGATGCTGGGTGAACCGGGCGTCTCTGACCGCGTTGCAGCTGATATCTGCAAATCTTTAAAGAGCCTTAAGGGATGAGATGGAGCCTGCGTACAGCCTTTCTTCTGGCCGCTTTGCTGATTGGTTTTGTCGGCTCTGCCCGCAATGTATCTGGTTCGGGCCGGGATGATTCTGGTTGCGGCCGGGATGATACTGGTTCAGGCCGGGATGATACTGGTTCGGGTAACGAATCTCTTGCTTCAGGCCAGACCGGTTATGCTGCGACCCGCGACTCCCTTATTATGATCAGGCTCTTCTCTGCCGTGCGGCCTGATGTGGTTCTCTTTACGCCGGTTTCGGGTGATTACGTTGCAGAGGTCTTCGGAATGGAGCCTTTCCCGGTCGCCACCGGCGAGCCGGTACTCCTGTTTTCGGTCAACGGAAGAGTAGGAGTGAAGAGCCTCCATTTGCCCGGTGTCATGGCAGACGGTGTAAGGTTTGCTCCCGCCGCAGCCACAGCGACGGCGACGGTCACAGCCGCAGCCACAGCGACGGCCACAGTCACAGCCACAGCCACAGCCGCAGCCGCAGCCACGGCTACGGCTCCCGCCGCAGCCGCAGCCACAGCGACGGCTACGGCTCCCGCCGCAGCCACAGCCACGGCTGCTGCCACTTCCACTATCAGGACCGCCCCTCGCTTCTCACTGGCCATTCCCGGCGACACGGCACCCCCGCGCATCTACAGTGACGCCCTCATCAGCAGCAACGAAGACGGGATATTCCTGCTGCTCAACGAGACCCCCATTGAAAACTATTTACCCGGAGTGGTACGGACAGAGGGAGGAACAAACAGACCCTCAGAGTTCTGCAAGGCACAGGCAGTTCTGGCCCGTACATACGCCTGGTTGAACCTGTCGCGGCATATAAGTGACGGCTACCACCTCTGCGATGACGTCCATTGTCAGGCATCATACGGAGTTACCGATGAACAGGTTATAGTTGATGCTGTGAGGGCCACGGCAGGCATCGTGGTTACCGGCTCCGACTCGGTGCTGGTACAGGCGGCCTATCACTCCAACTGCGGAGGCCAGACGGCTTCGGCTGCCGATACATGGCTGGCAGACCTTCCACACCTGCAGAGCATCACCGACCCTTATTGCGTTACATCCCGGAACTCCTCCTGGAATATGACACTCCCGGCTCAGGAGTGGCAGGCTTTCCTCACGGAAAACGGCTATACCGGTCCGCCCGACTCAACGGCGGCCGTTACATTTGAACAAAAGAGCCGGAAACAATATTTTGAACCCGGCAACGGAACAAGAATTGCCGTAACGGATATTCGTAACGAATTTGGCCTGCGTTCTTCTTTCTTCTCGCTGAGCCCTTCGGCATCGTCAATAGTTATAGACGGCCGCGGCTACGGTCACGGTGTGGGTCTCTGCCAGGAGGGAGCCATTGTAATGGCGTCGCAGCGACATACCTGGCGCGAGATAATAGCGTTCTACTACAGGAATGTGCTGCTCATCGATATCACCGCGGCAAAATTTCCTGTTCCCGTAAGGTAAAAAGCTTCGGCCTTTACAGAGTAATGGATATATTTGCGATTCATTGAGGTTATGTTTTCGATTTACAAAAAAGAGCTGACCGGTTTCTTCAGTACCCTCACGGGGTACATCGTCATTGGGGTTTTCCTGGTGATCAACTCTCTCTTTATGTGGGTCTTTCCTGGCGAACTCAACATCCCCGAAGGCG
>JAWOIF010000115.1:0-6289 GCA_046484805.1 Bacteroidales bacterium | reverse complement strand
ATTTCATACCCGTTGCTTAACAAAAAAACTTCCGGCCAAAATTACAAAAAACTATCAACCTCGCGATAGGCAGCAATAACCCTTGCCTCTCCCTCCTTGCCGGGAAGACTCCTGCCATGCTCCATGCAGAGAACGCCCTTGTACCCCTTTTTGTAAATATGCCTGAAGATATTCCTGTAGTTCATCTCTCCGGTTGTCGGCTCACGGCGGCCCGGATTATCGCCAATGTGAAACGAAGCTATCTCACTCCACGCAGCATCGATATTGGGCAGAATATTTCCCTTGCTTATCTGCTGGTGATACATGTCGTTCACGATCTTGCATGAGGGTCTGTCAACACTCCTGCATATCTGGTATGTCTGAGGTATGCCAGTAAGAAACAATCCCGGGTGGTCGCGTATGGTATTCAGTGGCTCAAGCACAATAGTCAGACCGGCAGGTTCGACAATGTCACAACAAAGCCTCAGGTTGTCCACCACATTGGCTGTCTGATAGTCGCGGTGAAGCCTCTCGTCATACCTTCCCGGAACCACCAGCGCCCATTTGGCACCGGTACGCCGGGCGCACTCCACTCCCTCTTTCATTTTGGAGGTCAGCAGTTCCTTCACCTCATCATTCCTCAACACGAAAGATGTACGCGAAAAATCTGCATACAAGACAAACGGACCCAACTCCATTCCCCGCCGCTGCAGTTCCCCGGCTATCCGCTCCTGGTCGGCCACCGGCCTACCCATTAGTCCATTGTCGAACACCGCTCTGAAACCCATATCGTAAGCGAATTTCATCTGGTCAATCGGGTCACGCCCGGCATGCTCGGGAAACATCCCCAGCGATGGTGCATAATTGAGGTTGAAAGGCACGGCAGCTTCCGCAAGCCTTGCATTACCCCTGCTGCCTGTCGCTGCCATTAAAAGCGGTGAAGCCATCAGAGCTGCACCGGCACCGGCCGATCTTCTGAGAAATCTCCTTCTGGAATTATTCATGACCTTTTATTTATTTGTTTATGTGGCGGGTGGAACGTAAGCTGCACCCGGTACGGGAATATCCTTGGGTATGTCAACGGGCCCCAGTACAAAAACCTTCGGGCCCAGTTTCATATCTGAGTTCATCACCTCCTCCATGGTAACCTTTTTGCCAGTGTAGGCCGATATCCTGCCCATTATCGCCACAAGAGACGACATGGCAGTGGCCTCGGCTTCGTTGAAAGGCTTTCCGGTTCTGATAGCTGTTACCAGGTCAATGTGCTCCTGTATCATGGCAGGAACCTTAACGGAACTCATCTGCTCACCCTTGTCATTAAGCGGATAGGCATACTTCCATATCTCATTGCCTTTATTGTCGACAATCAGGTTCTGGCAGTTCGACCACCCGTTTGTTCCCTGAACCCTCTCAGAAACATTATTGGCGCAGTCATTTATCTGGCGGCACATACTGTGAAAATGCCTTCCATCGGCCATCTCATAGTCAACGCTGAAATTATCATACTGGTCACCGGTAACACGGCGGTGCCTCGAACCAAATCCTACGGCTGCAACAGGGAACCCGCCCATAAACCAGTGAATAACATCGAGGTTGTGAACGTGCTGCTCCACGATATGATCGCCAGAGAGCCATGTCCAGTTAACCCAGTCCCGTATCATATATTCCATTTCACTCCAGGCGGGATTTGGATCGCGGTGCCACAGCTTGTTCTGGTTCCAGTAGCAGTTGCCGGATACAAGGTCACCTATCATGCCTTGTGCCAGCTCCTTGTATGTGGCCACGTAGTCGCGCTGATGACGCCGCTGCGTTCCTGTTACCACCGATAGTCCGAGTCCTTCGGCCTTGCGGGCCGTTGCAATCACCTGCCTTGCCCCGGCAGGATCGACACAGACAGGCTTCTCCATGAAGACATGCTTGCGGGCGTCAACAGCCGCCGCGAAATGCTCGGGCCTGAAATAGGGAGGCGTTGCCAGTATTACCACATCAACACCTGAGTCGATTACTTTCTGGTAGGCATCAAAGCCGACGAAACAGTTTTCATCTGCTATCTCCTGGCCTCTCTTCTCATTCAGCTGTGCCTTGCAGGCGTTAAGCCTGTCGGCAAAAACATCACCCAGTGCGGTTATCTTTACATTCGGTCCTGACCTCAGGAAATCGTTGGCAGCTCCTGTGCCGCGGCCACCGCATCCTATTACTCCGGCCTTCAGCACCGGGCCGTCAGGGGCCTGATCGAGAAATACCGGAACCACGACCTCCTTCCTACGTGGAGTGCAGCCTGCAATCAGTGATGGCATCACTGCTCCGGCCACCCCGGCGGCAGCTGCCTTACCTACAAAAGTGCGCCTTGAAACTTCTCTCTTTTTCATCTCGTCTTATAGTTAGGTTACTGTTAGTGTTTACTGTATTTATTACTTCAGTTATCTTCCTGTCTTCTCGTTAAAGTCACATACCACCCTGAATCCCACAAAGTTGCAATCAGAGTACCACCAGAGGCTCTTCGGCATCTGAGGATCAGTCTTTTGCCAGGCCTCTGTCATTGTCGACCCCCTTGCTGCCACCCTCACTCCTCCTGCCTCATCACGGAACGACCCGCCCCGTATCACTCTCTCCATTCCTCCGGCAGGGCCGGCAGGGTTTACCAGAAGGCCCTCGGGGTACTCCTCGTATGGATTATCTGTGTACCAGTCTGAGCAGAACTCGGCAACATTACCAACCATGTTCTTCAGTCCGAACGGATTGGCACGTACTGCCGATGGCTCTGCAGTACGGCTACTGCTGTTGGCAGCATATATCACGTAACTGTTTATCACCGTTGTATCATTGCGGCCAAGTAATCTTCCCAGTCCCTCTCTTTCATAGCGCGCCGGATCGCCCTCAAAGAAATAAGGACCCGTGGTTCCCCCGCGGGCAGCGTATTCCCACTCGGCTTCAGTCGGCAGGCGGTAATTCTTGCCTGTAACCTGCGACAGCCACTGGCAATAGACCTGGGCAGCATGAAATGTAATCGTAATTGCAGGTCTGGAACCAAGGCCCCACCCCTGGTCGGGCTGGCCGTAGGGAGGCGTGGCGCCGCTTATTGCATCAACGCCGGCCGATGCCAGCCTGATGCCCTCGGTGTCTGTTGATCGTCCTTCGGCAGCCGTCATGGCGTAAAAAGCAAGATACTCGTCCCAGGAGACTTCAATCTCACCGAAAAAGAGTGAATCGACAAAAACCTCCCTGACCGAACCCTCGTTACTGCGGCGCAGGGGTTCATTATCGGGCGAGCCCATCAGGAACTTTCCACCCGGGACTGCCATCATATTGAAGCTGACAGCGCTGCCGGGGATCATCTCGGTGAAACTGTAAAAGCCGGTAACCTCTTCAGGCTTATCGTACTTCTCTGTGGTCGCCCGGGCTGCAAGGCCGAAGTCTTTATTTGTGCCATGTACATACCCTTCGATGTAGTGACCGGCATTAAGATGACAGCTGATGCAGAGTATATCTTTCGACTCCCGGTAGTTGGTATAGTATAGATGAGCCTCCTCGCCTTCACGGGTCAGCGTTGCCGGGAAGAGATTTTCGTGGCAGGCAATGCACGACGACTCGTAAACATGCCGTCTGGCATATTCAGGTTGCGACTTTGCTTCCCAGTCGAACGATTCCGGATCTTTGGTCCACTTTCCCCACACATCACGGGCTCCGGTCGTAATCTTGGCAGCCAGGTACCCCTCCCCTTTCGGCGGAAGGTGGCAGTCGACGCAGTTGGTCCTGGTTCCCGACCTTGTATCATAATGTACCGAAAGCTTCCACGAGGTGGTGGCCTGCGGATGGATGTGGCACGACTCGCAAAAGCTGTTTTCAGATGTGGCCCTGATAAGTTTGCCCGAGCCGAGCATGATAAGACAACCTGTCAGCAACCCCGGCGTAAACCAAAATAACAGCTTCTTCATAGCGTAAACCTCTGCCGTGAAGATAGAAAAAAAAAGAGGGTTGGTAAACCAAAACCGGGCCGAAACCGTTCAATATTGTACAGCATATGGCTTTTCGGCCGGCTATGACTATTTTTGAACATTATTCATGCATAATATGATGAAGAGATTGCTACAGATTGCGCTACTGGTTCTTATCGGGGGAACCATGGCCGCCCACCCATGGAAACCAACCCACTACGTGATAATCGATACCGACGGGGGAATTGACGATATGCGGGCCATCAGCCTTCTGCTGGCATCGCCCGATGTAAGGGTTATGGGACTAACCACCTCGGGAGGGGCACTTACCGCAGAGAGGGCATGGATAAAGGTTCGCTCAATGCTGAACGCCTTCCACCACGAAGGTTTGCCGGTGGCCATAAATCGTGGAAGCAGTCATACTGCACGCAATTTACCCGTACCCGCTGCAATGATATACGGCGACGAGACAAGCCTCGACCCTTCGGCAGCCGAGGGGCACATTGAGCTTATTTCCCGCCTGCTTGAGCATGAACCCACAAAGATATCTTTCATAGCCCTCGGAAGCCTTAACACAACATATTCAGCCTGGACTACAATACCTGCCTTTCCTGAACAGGTTAAACAGGTTGTCTGGAGCAGCAACTCTCTGGCTGAGTTGTCAGGATTCAACTATGAGCTTGACATTCAATCTGCCGGTAACCTGTTGGCGTCTGCGGTGCCGGTAAGGGTAATTGCCGCTGCCCGCGACACCTTCTACAACGAATCTCTGATCAGTAAGCTTCAGGCATGCCCGACCCGTTACGGTAAAATGACAGCATCAACATTTATGTCTGCAGCCGCCAGCGCCCACGATTTCACCTTCCGCGCCACTGACGAGATGGCGGTCCTCTGGCTGCAGTTCTCTGAATTGTTTACAAGTGAGGGATCGGAAACCCGCACCTTTCATCAGCTTGCCGCCGCGGCTCCGTTGGCTGAAAACTACATGAAGATGATGCGCGGTGAGACCGTTGAGCGCAACCAGGTAATACAGATTATCCCAACCGACCCTGCATTCTATTTCGAGGACCTTCAACCCTATGTCACTGAAATAATTGATCGCCATGGTATAGATGAATGGACATCAGGAGTTCTTGGCAACGAGCTTCACCGCCATCTGGGAGTCTACGCAATAATAGGCGTCAAGATGGGCATAAGGGCGAGGGAGTATTTCAATACCGGGGTTGATGAGTTTTTTATGACATCCTACGCCGGCAAACAGCAACCGCTGAGTTGCATGATCGACGGACTGATGGTCAGTACCGGATCGACACCCGGTCATGCGCTACTGGAGGTGATCGACGGTGAATCACCCACCCCCTCGGCGCTATTCAGGTATAAAGACACAGCTATCAGGCTGACCCTCAAACCCGAAATCTCAGCCAAAATTGCCTCTGAACTTAAGGAGTACAACTTCGTGTACGGACTCGACAGCAACATCTACTGGGAGCTGGTACGCAAAAGCGCCATCAGGTACTGGCGCGACTTCAGCCGGCATGATATATTCATAATTGAAGAGGTCAGGGAAAATAATAGATACCCCTCACCTCCTATGCCTTACAGCATGCCAAATTTTTTACCTAAGTGAAATTAAGTAACTTTGTAACGTTAAAACTCAACCTACCCGACCTCAATATATCTCTTACTGTTATTAGTAATGCACCATGGAAACTGCGGGTAGTAATGCAAAGAACAATGATGTCTCCTGGGTTCAGGTGATAAAAAGATACAATTTCCCTGATCCGTGGATGAGCTGGTGGCAGGTGGTTAACTCTGTAGGGCCATATATTCTGATGTGGGTGCTGATGTACTACAGCCTTGAGATATCCTACTGGCTGACTCTTCTCTTGTCGGTTCCTGCAGCCGGATTCCTGGTGAGGATTTTCATCATCTTTCATGATTGCGGCCATGGCTCCTTCTTTAAATCTGAGAGAACCAACAGGTGGGTGGGCATTATACTCGGTGCCCTGGTGTTTACACCTTACCACCGCTGGCACCGCGACCATAAGATACACCACTCCACGGTTGGCAACCTCGACAACAGAGGTATTGGCGATGTATATACAATCACCGTTGATGAGTATCTCGCCCTCTCACGATGGAAGCGCTTTGGATACAGGTTTTACAGGAGCCCTTTCTTTCTGATGGGTCTGGCTCCGATGCTGCTTTTCCTGATACAATTCAGGATTCCCAAGTCATATATGACATGGAAGGAGAAGATGTACGTACACCTCCCATCACTGGGAATTGCCGTTTTTATTCTGCCCTTTATTCTGGTTATCGGCTGGAAGGCATATTTGCTTATTCATCTGCCGGTAATATTTATTGCTACGGTG
>JAWOIF010000077.1:0-21097 GCA_046484805.1 Bacteroidales bacterium | reverse complement strand
ATTCATGACCCACTCTCTCTTTGTTGAGCCTGAAGGTAATCCTTCCGTTAAGCCTGAAATAGTCGGGATATCTCTTGCTATATGCTTCGTCCCATTTGAAACGTGTAGCGTTGGCAGCCGCTGACAACTCCTCGTCAACTTCAAGATATCGGTTACCACCTGCCCAAACAGTTTTCAGGTCTATTGATAGCAGTGATGCAGCACCCGTTTTCCATTCATATCCGGCCAGTGCGTTGAAAACGAAGTTATTATTAAAAGCCGAGTTGCGCCATACTCCGTCATAACCCCTGTAACCGGCGTCAAACAGTGAGGCTGTTACAAGATAGTAGAATCCCTCGCTGAGAAATTTCTCCAGTGTAATTTCGATACCATAATTTTCGCCGGTTCCCTTGTTTTCCATATTGTCGAACACCCAGTAATTGAAGCCTCCGCCCTGGCTGATAATTGAGAATTCTGGTCTGCGCCAGGCTACAGGAATATCATAGAGTCTCTGGTAATAGATTTCTGACTTTAGCCGGTGACCCTTACCTATCAGATGGTCATAGCCTGCAACAAAGTGAAGAGCCCTTGACATGTCAAGGCTACGGTTGGTTTGTTCATATTGAAGATTGAGAGTGTCGACCAGCCTTTGTGAGAAGTAAACCCCTTTCATCTGGGTCTGGCTGTGCATGCCGGCACCCAGGCTTAAAGATCTTCCTGGAGAAAACTCCCATTTAAGCCCCAGGCGTGGTTCAAGCGACCAGGTATTGTTGAGTGACAATACGCTGGAGTGTAGTCCGCTGCTTAACGACAACACGTCAGAAAACCTGTGTTGCCATTCCGCGAAAAGCCTGGTCATTGATGTTGCTCCTTCTGAGTCTATATAGTTGTAGTGGTCATCGAGTGATTTCACGTATTGGCGTCCGAAGTACATTACATCATAAAAATCGACAACCGCACCTGCGTTGAAATAATTCCTGGGGTTAAATCTGTTATGGAATTTGAAGGAGGCGGTATACTTAATCTCATACATCCTTTCATCGATAGTCTGGTTGCGCTGGTCATCAGACAGATCGTATATCCTGGCTTTGCCTTCTATTCCTGAAGCTGCCAATGTTGAAGTAATGCGTGCGTCACCGGTTAAATACCTCACCCATGTCAGTCCGGTTACCCCCATCATGTTATCGTAGTATGTGTCGGTTCCGGAAAAGCCGAATTGTGCATCGTCATTTTCACTGTCAAGCATCGAAATGCTGTTAATGCCTCCCAGCCCGAAAACAGATATTCTGCCCTTTTCAATAGGAAAGTTCAGTTTGAAGGAGATGTCCTTGTATTTTGGTATTGCATTGCCGGTTCCGAAATTCATGCCAAGTGAATGAAGTACTTCAAGGGTGCTGTACCGGAAGTTGATCATATATGAGCTTTTATGTGCCGGTGAGAAAGGTCCTTCAGCTCCGAGTTCAAATCCGTTAAAGCCCATCTGACCCATAAACTCATGCTTCTGGTTGTTGCCGTTACGCATTGAAAGGTCAAAAGCTCCGGCAAGGGCGTTGCCATATTCAGCAGGGAAGGCAGATGTGTAGAAGTCTGAGTTGGTAAGCTGATTGTTGTTTAGCATGCTTATAGGACCTCCGGTGGAACCAAGGGATCCGAAATGGTTGGGATTGGGTATCTCTACCCCCTCGAGTCTCCACATAAGTCCCAGTGGAGAATTGCCCCTTATAACTATATCATTGCGCTGGTCTGATACAGATGAAACTCCTGCAAAGTTGGTTGCCATTCGCGAAGGGTCACCAAGACTGCCGGCATACCTCTCTGTTTCATCGATGGTGAATGACCTGGCACTGACCTTTGCCATCTCATTTGATGGCTGATCTTTCCTGAGCTCAGGCCTTACAATTACATCATCAATAGTTATCGCAAGTTCTTCCAGCTTTATTTCCAGCACAAGCTCCTTCCCTGAAGTAAGAAGTAGATTATTAACCTCGGCTGTCTTGTAACCAATGAAGCTTGCCCTGATATCAATCCTTCCCACCGGCAGGTTTCTAAACCGGAAATTCCCATCGACATCGGTGCCGGTTCCTATTAGCGGATCGGAACCGGTTATCACAAGTGTCACGCCGGGCATTGGCAGTTCGGTATAAGCGTCAACCACTCTGCCCCTGACTGTCTGTGCCGGCTGCTGGCCGGCTGCTTCGCTATGATTGAGAATTAGCAAGACTGCCAGGATTGAAAACATTATTACCAGGTTTGTTATATATGCTCTCATAACTTCTGTGAATTATATGCATGTTTACGGGCAAAAGTATTAATACCCTTATTGCAGTAAAAAGAATTCAGGACGAATGACGGAATCAGGTCTCTGAACGCTGCCCCAGGAGTGCTGAAAGCAATAGATGACCTCTTATTATTTGCAAACCACGGCTGATGAAAGGCCCTTCAGTAGTAATTATTATCTGTCGAGCCACTTTTTGAAGCTGGTCACTCTGTCGAGGCTGACGAAAACCTCTTCATGGAATTTGGGATTCAGATCGAGTTTGAGCCTGCTTTTAGGATAGACGTGAATATCTGCAATTCCGTCAATACCCAGTAATATCTTACGGTTTATCCTGAAGAACCTGGCCGGATCAACCTCTTCCATAAGTTTGTCGAGGCTTACGTCTATTGGGTATGAACCCTTTGTTGCCAGATAGGCAAAGGTAAATCCTTCCTCACTTGCGAAGTAAGCTATCTGGTCAATACTTATGGTCTTTATCTTTGCTCCGTAGCTGACGGAAAACCTCTCGCGGTATTCCGGTACTTTGCTGACAAGCATCTGATACAGTGATTCAAGGTTATTGCCCTGCTTTGCTGTTGCGGTCATTTCCCTGTATTTCTTAAGGGCTGCCGCCAGCTCTTCCTGCACTATTGGTTTAAGCAGGTAATCTATGCTTTTAAGCTTGAATGCCTTAATGGCGTATTCATCAAAGGCTGTGGTGAAAATAATGGGACATGAAATTTGCACCTTTTCAAAGATGGCAAAACTCAGATCATCCTCAAGGTGAATATCGAGAAAGATCAGGTCAGGTTCTTTGTTTGCACGGAACCATGCAACAGATTCGGCCACTGATTCAAGCTCGGCAACTACTTCTATATCAGGATCATATTCATTGATCATTTTCTTCAGCCTGAGTACTGCAAATGATTCATCTTCAACAATTACTACTTTCATTTCTTTTCAGTCTATTATTTCCCCGAATTCATTCCCGGGTGTTCAGGTTTTACAATGTGGCACCTACCAATGGTATTCTTGCGATATACTCCGAGTCGGTCAGTGTGAACTCTGGTTCCAGGTCTGATACAAGCTTATACCTGCTTATGATGTTTTCCTGCCCCACGCCGGTTGATTGCATTCTTGTTTCCCTGAGGCTGGTGTTGTTTTTTACAATCAGGAAGTCGGTACTGTCAACAGTTATTGATATTTTAAGGGGATTGGTTTTTGAAAGAGTATTATGCTTTATAGCGTTTTCAATAAGCAACTGCAATGCCATTGGCACTATCAGCATTCCTGAATATTTATGGTCAATGTCTGTTTCAACAATCAGTTTGCCGGCGAACCTGATGTCAAGAAGAAAAATATATGAGTTGAGGAAATCAAGCTCTGTGCTCAGCGGCACCATGTCTTTTTCCTTATTCTCCAATACGTACCTGTATACCTTTGAGAGCCTTTCAGTAAATGATTCGGCCAGATCAGGGTCAATCTTTATAAGCGAGGTGAGAACATTCAGACTGTTGAAAAGGAAGTGTGGATTGACCTGTTGCTTCAGAACTTCAAATTGAGACTGCAGGTTTTCTTTCTGCAGTTCAACAACCCTGGTTTGAACTGTTGTGAGTTCTTTCTCCATGCCGACCTGCTTGTCTATGAACTCAAAAGTAAAGCCCTGAATATGAATGCACAACAATCCGGTAAAGAAGAGATATGCCGATTTAAATATTTGTGATGTCGGAGAGGTCGAGAGACTCTGCAGGTAGAAGTCCTGATTACCGGTAAAACTTAAAAAGTAAACCATATTAAAACCTGCAAGAGCAACAAAAATCAGAAAAAACATCAGTTTGCGGTCGAGCCTGAATGTATAGATCAGAAATATTATCGGAATCAGGAAAAGGGTTGCTGCAGATGTGATGCCCATAGGATCGGGACCTGAGGTCATTATATAGAGATGAGAGCAGATGACACCAATGTCAAGGACTGCACTCAGGTAGCCCAGCCACCACGGATTGTACCTTCTGACCATAGCAGACCACAGGGCAGTATTTGATAAAAAGTAAATGGCCACCAGGATGAATGCATGTAACGACTCCTGCCTGTAACCTAAAAAGAGTTGCGTGAGAAGAAGTATTGTCACAAGAAAGATAAATGCCCAGCGGAACCATACCGACATTCTGGCCCCCTTGAACTGTTCATCTGAGAGTTCTCCCTGCATTAATTTTTTCTGCCATTTTTTCATGCTTCGATTTCTAATTATGCTTCCGGAATCATTACCTGCAAAAGTAGCTTTTAGAATGTTTACTGGAGATATGATAAACAATAAATGATTAATGTTTACCTCTGATGAGGGACCCGGATTATAACATTATGATTGATGCAATAATCATCAGTAAACCGAAAATTCCGGCCAGAATATCAACAACCACAATCTTTCTGCCGCTGTCTTTCCGGAGCATGCCGGCCACCCACTTTTGAAAAGCGTTGTAGTCGAAGATAAACAAGATAGCTTTGATTGCAGTAAGAGAAAACATAATGGTGATTACCATTGAATATCTTATGTCGGTAGTAAGCTCCTTGTACCAGGTAAAGGCTACCAGTGCCAGGCCTGCAAGTGCCACAGGAATCACCCACCGTGGTTTTTTGTCAGTATAGGTTTTAGCGATAAAGCTGTTCTCATCCCATGGAAGTATGTGCATATAAAATGGCTTCAGGAATGCCACCAGACCAAAGGTTATTCCAAGAATTTTAAAGTAGTTCATAATACATGCTGTTTGAGTCAGTTTATATTTTTAGAGAATCTCTTAACTTACCTGGTTTTTTAACGGGGTAGAAACCGGAAAAAATCTCCATATTATCAGGTTCAGTACGATCAGAACAGCAAAGCCTGCTGCTCCTGTTGTTCCGATAAGCAGATCGTTTCCACCCTTTAGTAACATAACAGAGGTGGCGGCGACGGCATTAAAGGTTCCGTGAAGGATTGCCACTGCTATAACTGACCGGCTTTTTATGGCTACCAGTGAAAAGAAGGGGGAGAAGAGTAGGCAGAATGCTACCATCATACCCACACCTGCTGCAGGGTGGTCGGGGTAGTTATGTCCCATGAGGATAATCGGAGCGTGCCAGATGCCCCATACAAGACCGATAACCCATGACATCTTCCAAAAACCGATACTCTTCAGTTCCTGCAACATCAGTCCGCGCCAGCCAAGTTCTTCGCCGAAGCCTGCAACTGCATTGATGGTTAACCCGGCCACAAGCCCCTGCACAATTGTAATGAAGATGGGATGGACAGGCATGGAGGTGTTACGCAACTGCTCGAGTTCTTCAGCGGGCAGTATGGCTGCGAACCTTTCGAACATCCCTGCCATTTCTGGCGTGAAACTTACCCCCGGTATCAGCAGTCCGGCCCCGAATGTCGTTACAGCAATAGCTACAGGGGCGAGCCATGCGATCCACCACCACCGGTTCCACCGAAAACTTAAATTATATGTTTTTTTCAGACTGTTTCGCAGGATTAGCTTCTCAAGAATAATAACGCTCAGCATCGGGGTGAACATAAAGCCCACCGCCATAATCACGAAAGATGCTGACATAGTATCTGTATTACCTCCGGCCAGCCAGTAGATTATGGCCAGTGACCAGCTGATACCGAAAGTCAGAATAAGATAGAGACTTAGTTTATATGAATTTTTCATGGCTTATAATTTGGTATGTGCAAAACTACGGGTCTGCACATACTGTAACAAATAGCAGATGGTGGATGACAAAAAAGGGATTGTGAACGGGCAGTTCTTAGCCATGAACTGTTTGCTCAGCCTGCGCTTTTTCCGGAAGGGGAAAAGAGCTTATAGATAAAGTAAATTACCAATCCGGTACCAATTGTAATCAGTACTGCAACTATCTCTGATATTTTTGTTCCTACAAGTAACCAGAGGCAGGCAATAATGCTCAGGACGGCCAGGATTTTCCCATGTCGCACCCTGAAATAGGTTGGCTCACCTTTGTCCAGATGCCGGAACCTGATAAGAGCCGCCGAGACTGCAAGGAAAATCAGGATCTTGCTTATTACGCTGATAGTAACGGCATAGATAAATGTGCCGGTAAGCGACACAAACAGGGCCACGGCGGTAAATGTCAGCAGAGACCATACAGGTGTTCTGAATCGCGGATGCAGGAAGGAGAAAAACTTAGGAAGCTGGTTTTCCTGACTGAAGGCGAAGGGAACCCTTGAGCCAACCAGCATAACGGTATTGAGAGCACCTCCTACCGAGAGCACGGCGCCAATGCTTATGAGGAGGGCTCCGGCCGGCCCCATGAACAGACTTGCCGCTGCAGAGAGAGGATATTCAGAATTGGCCAGATCGGGTAGCGTTCCCATACAGACAATCTGTATCATTCCATAGAAGAACGCAACAAACAGAAGAGCCGTCATCAGGGCAAATGGTATGTTCCTTGCCGGGTTCTGCATCTCTCCTGTATTGACCAGTATGGCTTCGAAACCTGTAAATGCGAAAATAAGCACGAAGACTGATCCCGAGAACTCAGGTAGTGGTGGCAGGGGCTGGCTGGTATCAAACAGGTCGGGATTTATGAAGAATGCTCCGATAATGATAAAGAGAAATAGTGGCAGCAGCTTGGCAATTGCAAGCAGGTTATTGGTGAAAGTTGAGGTCTTAACCCCCCGGTAAGTTATATATGACAGGCCAATGGTAATAACCGTAATAGCTGTTTGTTTCGCAAACGGAAGCGCCAGCACCGGATGAAAGAACCCCAGGTACGACACCAGCAGGTTTATCTGTGCGGCATATGTGGCAAGTCTTGTTATAAGGAGTATCCAGCCGATGGTTACGGCCGGTATTTTACCGAAAGCACTCAGGGTATAGAGATATGGTCCTCCCGTGCGGGTAAAACGACTTGCCACCTCTGCAAAGCATAGGGCGATGATGAATACCACCAGGCCGCAGGCAAATATGGCAGGTATGCTGTAAATCCCCGACTGCCCTGCTATGGTTGCCGGCAGCCCGAAAATACCAGCCCCGATAATGCTGTTTATCATCAGCAACACCAGGTCCCAGCGCCGGATTTCCCTCTTAAGCATTCCCTACCGGTTTATTTCTTTTTTCGAAGCCGTAAGGTAATATTTATTATTAAAGAGGCAGCAAGAGCTGCAAGCAAACCGTAAAGGGTCAGTGAGTCGACAAGAGCGGCATCGAAAGAAAGGCCGGTAAGCCTGTCAGCCAGATATTTGATGTAGGAGTAGGGGAGGTTGGTGTGGCCCAGCTTTTCCAGTATCCTGAAGTGCCAGTCAGTGAGCGGACAATATCCCGGAGTGCCGGTTATCCACCCCAGAATCACCCATGAACCACCGGTAAGCAAAAGTGTAATAAGGTTTGCCATACGGGTCCTCTTCCATATCCACCCGAACAGGTTGAAGATAATGAGTGAGGAGTGGAATACCACGAAGAATATGTCAAGCAGGGGAAGCATCTCACTGATCAAATACCTTTCGCTCTTTTTCAAGAGCAACCCTGGTTCTTGGAAGGCATTCAGGATAATTCTTCTGAATAAATTCGATCATTTTTTCCCTTATGTATACTCTTAAATCCCATGTTGTGGGTGAGTTTTTTGCACTTACGAGTATTCTGATCTCCAAAGTAGATTCTTTGCAATCTGTTACCTGAAGCACATTTACTTTTTTGTCCCACAAATCAGTTTCATTAAGCAATCTTGAGAGTTCATCCCTCAAAGCCTGGAATGGGATTGTATAGTCAGTGTAGATAAATACAGAACCAGTTATTTCAGCTGATGTACGTGTCCAGTTCTGAAACGGCTTTTCCAGAAAGTATGTTGTTGGCAGAACCAATCGCCGTTTATCCCATATTCTTACTACAACATAGGTCAGGTTTATCTCCTCAATCCAGCCCCATTCATTTTCAACAAGTACAGCGTCATCAATTCTAAAGGGCTGCGTAATTGCTATCTGTATTCCGGCCAATAATGTTCCAACTACTTTTTGTGCCGATAAACCAATAATGATGCCAGCCACACCGGCTGTGGCAAAAAGACCCATACCAACCTTCCTTATGCTCTCAAATGATAATAAGATCAGGCCTATACCGATCAGGACAATAACAAAAATGATTGCTTTTTCGAGCAGATTAACCTGTGTATATACCTTTCTGGAAGCAAGATTATCCTCCTGAGAAATATCAAATCTGGTCAGAAAAAGTTCTTTTAGTTTCCTTGTAAGTTCTATCAGAAACCAGGTAATACCGATAGTAACAAGAATATGGCTTTGACTGTAAAGCACAGATAGTACTTCTCCTGGCTCATCAGTAAAAAGAGCAATTACCGGTTTTACAGCTAAGGATAGAATCGTAAATAAGACACTCAGCGCAAGCTTAAAATGTTTTTTCATCTGTTCATTATTTAATTTTCAACTACAGATGCACCCGCAGGGTCACACCCTGTTTTACACAAAGATATGTCTAAGTTATGGTTATTCCTTCATCCACTCCGGAGAAGGTTTTGGTTTTGGTTTCCGGCCATAAAACAGGTCATCGGCATGGTAGGCAAAGCGGGCAAACAGCCGTGAGCGACGAATGAGAACCCGTACAAGGTTATGAAAGGCATTATCGCGGTGACTGAAAGGGCATACAGCCATGCAGCGACCGCAGTCGGTACCGCTGGTGCACCAGTAGCGGTAGCATGTGTCTGCGTCAATTTTCCATCGCATTACCCCGTCGATTTCCTTTATGTCATCGTTGGGTATCGAGTTTCCCGGACAGCAATCGGCACATTTCTTACATACCCGGCAGAATTCAATCATATTCGGTTCGGGCCGGTATTTGTCGGGAACCAGGGGTGCATTGGTCGTAACGACGGCTATCCTGACCCGCGGACCGAGCCGGGGTGTCATCAGGAGGCCCATGCGGCCTATCTCACCCAGGCCGGCATCACGGGCCACCAGCGGACAAATAACCTCGTAGTCGCCATCAATGTGTGCCCTGCTGTCGTACCCGAGCTTTTTGATGAGTGCGGTCAGTTGAAGGGCAATGTTAGCGCTTCGCAGATATTGTTGCGATGACTCGAAGATGGCCGCGGAACCAGGTGCTGCCTGAACATTGTCATAGTCCATCTCTACAGTGAAGGCTATGGCATATTTGTGCCTTTTGATTACCGGTTTGCCTTTGTCGACGCCACGGCCCCTCAGGGTATAAAGGTGATAATCCTGCAACTCTGTAATGCCTGTTGAGTGAGTACCCAGATAGCGGGTCCATCCTTTAATATATTTCGTCAGAGTTTCAGCCGTCAGGTCGCTCTTTTTCTCTGATACCGGGTGGTTTAATGCTTTTTGCAGGTACTCTATGAGGTCAAAGTTTGCGTCAGCTGCCGGAAAGTTGAGCCTATGGAAATTTGTTCCCTGTTCTGAGAGCAGTCCGGGCAGCGCCCTGGCCTTCGCATCACTGTTGGCTTGTTCGGGATGGGTTGAGTAGTATTCATCCCAGTCGGGAGTACCGGGCTTAAGCTTCATCCGCGCAAAAATCACATCATGCTCATCAACATTACGGGGCGGGGCGCTTGGCTTTATATCGGAAAGTGGCTTCATAGTGCAATTTTAATGAAAATTGGATAAAGAGATGCAGAATATATGGGGGATCATGGTTGGAGAAAATATTAGTTGATCATTATAAACTATTTTTAACTCTGATTGTTATATAAACGTATGAACAAGTTATTAGCCGTCTCATTCGTCATTATTATTTTGGTGAGCAATATCAGCTTTTCCATAGGAAAGCATTATTGTGGAGGCGAGCCGGTTGAGACTCGTATTATGATAATTGACAATCATTTGGGGTGTGATATGGAGGGAGACAATGGCGACTGTGACGTTGATCAGGAAAATAGCCTGAAGTTTCAGAGTCGACCATGTTGCGAGAATGATGTTAACACTTTTCTGGCTGAAAGATTATTCTTTTCTGATGTATCACAATCGGGTGTAAATATTGATTTTACGGCTGCAATCATTCTATCAACAAAAGGATCAGAGTTGTCTTTAAAGACAAATGGCTCTTATTATCCCTGCTACTCTCCACCTTTTTTGATTAAGGACGACAGAGTGCTTTTCCAGACTTTTCTAATTTGAAATTATAGTATGATACTGTGTCATGTTGTCATGTACAGCATGGTGATGACAGTGTCAATGCATGAATAATTCTAATCACTAATAATGTATCATGCTATGCTTAACAAAACAATTAAATATTTTCTGGAGAACAAGTTGATTACAGCTCTCGTCCTTATCGGGCTGATAACCTGGGGTGTTGTTACTGCTCCATTTGGCTGGCAAATAGGTGGTTTGCCATCTGACCCTGTGCCGGTGGATGCCATACCTGACATTGGCGAAAACCAGCAGATTGTTTTTACACCCTGGAATGGACGGTCGCCACAAGATATTGAAGACCAGATTTCATACCCGTTAACAACCTATCTTCTGGGTATTCCCGGAGTAAAAACCGTTCGAAGTTCTTCCATTTTTGGCTTTTCGAGTATCTACATTATTTTTAATGAGGATATTGAATTTTACTGGTCACGTTCCCGTATCCTTGAAAAATTAAGCTCGCTTCCATCTGGTTTACTGCCCGATGGTGTTCAACCCACCTTAGGCCCCGATGCAACAGCTTTGGGGCAGGTGTACTGGTACACGCTTGAGGGGCGTGATAAAGACGGAAACCCGACCGGGGGATGGGATTTACATGAGATACGCACGGTTCAGGATTTTTACGTAAAATACGGATTGAATGCAACAGAAGGGGTTTCAGAGGTAGCCTCAATTGGGGGTTATGTTCAGGAATATCAGATAGATGTAAGCCCGGATGCATTAAAAGTATATAATATTCCCTTGCATAAGGTGATGCAGGCGGTTCAGAAATCGAACCGTGATGTGGGGGCTAAAACAATCGAGATAAATCAGGCTGAATACCTTGTACGTGGGTTGGGCTATGTGAAAAGTGTTGAAGATATTGAAAAAGCGGTTGTTGATGTGCAGGAAAATGTGCCTGTGCGTATTAAGGATATCGCCGTGGTTACACTTGGCCCGGCTTCGCGCCGGGGTGTTCTCGACAAAGACGGAGCCGAAGTGGTAGGCGGAGTGGTAGTGGCGCGTTATGGTGCTAACCCATTGCAGGTCATTAACAATGTGAAAGAAAAAATTGAAGACATTTCACCCGGCTTACCTAAAAAAATATTGGCAGATGGAGTTGAAAGCCAATTAACGATTGTGCCGTTTTACGATCGTTCAGAACTCATTCATGAAACACTGGGAACGCTTGAGGAGGCTTTATCCCTTCAAATATTAATTACCATTTTGGTAATAATTGTGATGATATTGAATCTTCGGGCCTCAATACTCATATCGAGCTTACTACCCATAGCAGTACTCATGGTTTTTATAGCCATGCGGTATTTTGGGGTTGATGCCAATATTGTGGCTCTTTCCGGTATAGCCATTGCAATAGGCACAATGGTAGATCTGGGAATAATATTATCGGAGAATATCGTAAAACATATTGATGAGGCTCCTCCCGGGCAAAAACTGATTTCGACAATATATAATGGTTCGTCAGAAGTTAGTTCGGCCATTCTTACTGCCGTTTCCACCACCATTGTAAGTTTTATTCCTGTTTTCACAATGCAGGCAGCCGAAGGTAAACTTTTCGGGCCGCTTGCGTTTACCAAAACCTTTGCTTTGGTGGCGGCATTGATTGTTTCGTTATTCATTTTACCCACTTTGGCACACTGGTTTTTTGGTTTTAAAATAAAGAATCCCCGTCATAATAAATGGGTTAATATTTTACTTATTGCGGCAGGTGTAGTTGGGTTATTCAGCAATGTAGTCTGGGCTGGTGTATTGCTGATCTTATTCGGCAGTATCTTATTTATTAAACCGTTAATATCTGATAATAAGCTATTTGAGAAGCCGTTTTTACGCAAAGTCCTGGAAAATATTGAATTGGTTTTGGTAGTTGCAGGAGTTATATGGCTTTTGGCAAAGTACTGGTTACCGCTGGGTGCCGGGAAAAGTGTACTACTCAACTTTGTTTTTGTTGCCATGCTTGTTGGTGTCATTTTAGGGGCATTTACTCTCTTGCAATATTCCTACAAAAGGATTTTGAACTGGATATTGGATAACAAAATCAAGTTTTTAATGATTCCTGCCCTTTTGATACTTCTCGCCGTGAATATCTGGATGGGGTTTACAAGCGTTTTCGGTTTTGTAGCAAATGGTGCTGACAAAATTGGATGGAACATCCGGACAACATCTGTTTGGTCGGGATTAACCCATACTTTCCCAGGAATAGGGAAAGAGTTTATGCCGTCATTGGATGAAGGCAGCTTTTTGCTCATGCCAACCTCAATGCCACATTCAGGTGTAGAATATAACCGGAAGGTACTGGGCCAACTGGATATGTTACTCTCCAGCATCCCGGAAGTTGAACTTGCCGTTGGTAAGTTGGGCAGGGTAGAATCGGCTCTCGACCCTGCTCCCATATCGATGTATGAGAACGTAATTAATTACAAACCTGAATATGCGCTCAATGAAAAAGGACACCGCAAAAGATTTAAAACAGATAAAGATGGTCGTTTTATTTTAATAAATGGCGATACCCTGGCCAACAGTGAGATAGTGTCGCGAGGTATCTCGTCAAAGGAGCTGATTGCTGATGATAAAGGGAGATATTTCAGAAATTGGCGCGAACACATAAAATCGTCAGATGATATCTGGAAAGAAATAGTTGCAGTAACAAAAATTCCCGGAGTTACATCTGCACCTAAATTACAACCCATAGAAACCCGTTTAGTCATGTTGCAAACGGGGATGAGAGCTCCCATGGGCATAAAAGTTTTCGGCCCCGACCTTGCAACCATCGAGGACTTTGGATTGAGGCTTGAAAGTATACTAAAGGAAGTACCATCGGTAAAAGCTGAAGCTGCATTTGCCGACCGTATCGTGGGGAAACCTTATATACACCTGAACATCGACCGGGATGAAATTTCACGCTATGGATTAAATGTCGAAGATGTACAACAAACCATTGAAACAGCAATTGGGGGGATGAAAATATCATCAACCGTTGAAGGCCGTGAGCGTTTTCCTATTAGAGTTCGTTATCCGAGAGAGTTAAGGGATGACCCTGAAACGCTTGGGAATATTTTAATTCCAACACCCACCGGGGCTCAAATTCCCCTGAAACAAATTGTGGATATTGAATACGTGCGTGGTCCGCAAGCCATAAAAAGTGAGAATACTTTTCTGGTAGGTTATGTGCTTTTTGATAAAAGGGAAGGCTATTCCGAAGTAGGGGTTGTGAACGATGCACAGGAAATGATTCAACGAAGGATTGATGCTGGCGATTTAGTTGTTCCTGCCGGAGTAAATTATAAGTTTTCGGGCAGTTACGAAAATCAGGTGCGAGCCGAAAAACGGCTGAGTATTATTGTACCGCTTGTATTCATTATTATCTTCCTGATACTGTATTTCCAATTCAAATCGGTAACTACTTCGCTTATGATTTTTACCGGCGTGGCTATGGCCTTTAGCGGAGGTTTCATCATGCTCTGGCTATACGGACAGGATTGGTTTGCCGATTTTTCAGTGTTTGGAATGAATATCAGGGACCTCTTCCAGATGAATACTGTCAACCTGAGCGTAGCTGTTTGGGTGGGCTTTATTGCACTATTTGGACTTGCAACAGATGACGGGGTTTTAATGGGAACTTATCTCGACCAAAGCTTTAAACGCAACCGTACAAAAACAGTAGAAGAAATAAGGACTGCTGTTATTGAAGCAGGGGAGCGAAGAATCAGGCCTGCTGTAATGACAACCACAACTACCATTATTGCATTGTTACCTGTACTTACATCAACCGGACGGGGTGCTGACATAATGGTGCCTATGGCCATTCCTGCTTTTGGAGGAATGATTATAGCAGCAATTACCTATTATATTGTTCCCACTCTCTATTGCATGCGTGAAGAGTCTAAACTAAAAAAATCAAAATCATGAAACAATATATAGCAATATTGATGGCAATGCTATTGTACAGTACTATTGGTTTTGCTCAAACACTGGAAGATTATTATAAAATAGCTGCCGAAAACAATCCGGGTTTACAAGCGATGTATAAGGAATACGAGGCTGCTTTACAGAAAGTGCCACAAGTCAGTACGCTGCCCGACCCAACTTTTTCTTTTGGATACTTTATATCTCCTGTTGAAACCAGGGTTGGGCCACAACAGGCAAAGTTCTCTCTTACACAAATGTTTCCATGGTTTGGAACCTTAAAGGCACAGGGCGATGTTGCCGCATTGATGGCGGAAGCAAAATTTCAAGGTTTTATTGATGCCCGGAATAAGTTATATTACCAGGTGTCTGCTGCTTTTTATCCTTTGTATGAGCTACATGAGTGGACAAGTATTGAGCAGGAAAACATCAGCCTTCTTGAATCTTACAAGACCATTGCTACAAAAAAGTTTGAAAACGGAAATGGCACCATGGTTGATGTTTTAAGGGTGGATATAATGCTCAAAGATGCTCAAACCAATCTGAACATTCTGAGAGATAAAGAGAAACCTTATTTAACCGTATTCAACAGACTGCTGAACAGGCCGGAAAACGAAAAAGTAGTAATTAGCGACTCCCTGGAAACGGAGTATCTCGCCGATGATTTTCGTAAAGATTCACTTCTCGCCAATAATCCCGTTTTGAATGCGGTGGATCTAAAAATATTGGCCAGTGAAGCGGGTGTACTGGCAGCACACAAACAAGGCCTGCCGAAGCTGGGTATTGGGTTGGATTATGTAATGGTTGGTGAACGCAATGATATGGTCATTCCCGATAATGGAAAAGACATTCTGATGCCCATGGTTAGTGTTAGTATCCCAATTTTCAGGGGTAAATACAACGCTTCGGTGAAAGAATCTCAACTGCTGCAGGAAAGCTATAATATTCAAAAACAAGAAGTAACGAATAGACTCATTTCTGAATATGAGATGGTATGGTTTGAGATTAATCAGCAGTTGCAACTGTTGTCACTCTACGATCAACAAATGCAAACTTCGCAACAATCTTTAAACCTGCTTTTTACTTCGTATGGTAATTCCGGTAAGGAGTTCGCGGAGGTTTTAAGAATGCAGCAACAATTGTTGAAATACCAGAAAATGAGTGCAACAGCTTTGACTCAATACCATATAGCCGTTGAAAAAATCAATTACTTAACATCAAAAAGGTACTGAAATGAAAACATTAGATAAAAAAACAATAATAATAGCGGCAGCTACTCTGGTTGTTGGTTTGCTGGCAGGATGGTTGATTTTTGGAGGTAACAAAAGCAATTCGCACGATGACCATGAGGATGTTAAAACTGAAATAAACGGAGAGACTGTCTGGACATGCTCCATGCACCCACAGGTACGTCAAAATGAGCCGGGCGACTGTCCGATTTGCGGAATGGATTTAATCCCGTTGGATGATGACCAAAACGCCGATATTGATCCTGATGCCATAAGCATGTCTTCCACAGCCATGCAGTTAGCAAGTGTGAGTACGGCAATTGTGGGGGAAATGGATCCGGTTAAACAAGTACGCTTAAATGGGAAGGTGCAATCTGATGAACGTTTGGTTTACTCTCAATCATCGCATATTCCGGGCAGAATTGAAAAATTGTTGGTGAATTTTACCGGTGAATTTGTGAACAAAGGACAAACCATCGCCTATGTATATTCGCCCGAATTGGTCACTGCACAGGAAGAGTTGTTTGAGGCACAGAGAATCGCTGAATCACAACCCCAATTATTTGCGGCAGCCAAAGAAAAACTGAAAAACTGGAAACTT
The DNA here is from genome assembly GCA_046484805.1 of Bacteroidales bacterium. GTDB lineage: Bacteria > Bacteroidota > Bacteroidia > Bacteroidales > VadinHA17 > SLNP01. The sequence continues at coordinate 4,976 of JAWOIF010000077.1, read as the reverse complement.
TCTGAAAAACAAATTGACGAGATTCTGACTTCAGGAAAGTCACAGGAAAGTTTTCCGGTACAAGCCGATGTTGCAGGGTTTGTGACATCCAAAATGATAAATCCGGGGGATTATGTTCGCAAAGGAGAAGCTATCTACGAAATTGCAGATCTTTCTAAAGTATGGGTTTTATTTGATGTGTATGAATCAGACATGAGCTGGATTAAAAAAGGCGACAAAGTTGAATTTTCACTAGCCTCAATGCCGGGCGAAAATTTTGAGGGTATCATTTCCTACATCGACCCCGTGATTGATGCAAAAACCAGGGTGGCAAAGGCAAGGATAGAATACAAAAATGCAAGCGGAAAACTAAAACCGGAAATGTTTGCCTCCGGAATGGTTAAGGCCAGATTAGCAGGAAAGGCAAATTCACTTGTTGTGCCAAAGACAGCCGTTATGTGGACGGGCAAACGTTCGGTTGTTTATGTTAAAACCAATTCAGACCAGGGCGTAAATTTCATCATGCGCGAAGTGACTCTGGGTTCAGCTTTGGGGGATAGTTATATAGTTGAAGAGGGTTTATTGGCAGGAGAAGAAATAGCCGTAAACGGCACATTCAGCATAGACGCTGCCGCCCAATTAGCAGGCAAACCCAGTATGATGAGTCCCGAAGGGGGAGTGGTAATGACCGGACATAATCATGGAGATGTGGCGATGGAAGGAAGTGACTCAGTAATAGAGCAAGAGGTTAAACCAAAAGCAGAAAGCTCGCAGTCTTTCTCTATTGACAAACAAGCTAAAGAGGCCTTACAGCCGCTGTATTCCAGCTACCTGAAATGGAAAGATGCCCTGACCAACGATGACTTCGCAGAAGCTCAAAAGATGGCAACAGACATGAAGTCAGCATTGGATAAAATTGACATGAGCCTGTTTAAAGGCGATGCCCATAATGTTTGGATGGACTTTCAGGGTAGCCTTAGCAATGGTTTAGAGCATGTTCAGCATTTTTCCGATATAGAGCAATTAAGAAAAGCTTTTCAGACAGTTTCAGCTACCATGATCGAAATGGCGAACACATTTAATCCGCTGGAAGAGACCATTTACGTGCTACACTGTCCCATGGCCGATAACAACAAAGGCGCTGACTGGCTGAGTTCGGAAAAAGAGATCAGAAACCCATACTTTGGGAGTTCGATGCTTAAATGCGGAGAGGTTACCAAGGAAATTAGATAATCATTTATATTAACATTTTAAATTATAATATCATGAAAACAAAAATCTTAGGACTGGTAAGTATGTTCCTTTTTGGAACAAGTATGGTATTTGCACAAGCCAAAACCGAAAAGTTTGAAGTTAAAGGTAACTGCGGTATGTGCGAAACCCGTATTGAAAAGGCTGCAAAATCGGTAGATGGTGTTAGCACTGCCGACTGGAATCAGGAAACTAAAATATTGGTGGTTAACCTGGATTCGACAAAAACCACTGTGAATAAAATTCAGTTGGCTATTGCCGGGGTGGGACATGATACTCCAATGCATAGAGCCAAAGATGAAGTTTACAATAAACTTCCAGCTTGCTGCAAATACGACCGCAAAGTTGTAATAAAGAAAGGAGTAAAAAATGCATGGAATTGACGGAATGAATTTTGGTATGGGTTGGTGGTGGATAATAGGTCTTATTATGGTGGCTGTCATAATCTGGGCTATTGTGCGCTCATCTGGTAAAAAAGGGAAGGAGCTATAATATGAAATATGGTATTATCGCATTTATAACCACATTATTCACTTCGCAAATCATTTTTGCCCAAGTAGGTACAAACGGCGATGACAGAAATGAAGAAGGAAGACCTGTTAAGGAATATAACCTTACTATTGAACAAAATGAAATGACACTTGGTGGTGTTTCGGCAAAAGCTATGACCATAAATGGAAGCATTCCCGGGCCGGTGCTTGTGTTTAATATAGGAGACCTTGCCATAATTAACGTGATCAATAAAATGGATGTTGAAACCTCGGTGCATTGGCACGGACTAATTCTTCCAAACTTTTTTGATGGTGTTCCATATCTGACCACACCTCCAATTAAATCAGGCGCTACGTTTCAATACAGAATACCTGTCAATCAATCGGGTACTTATTGGTACCACTCCCATACCATGTTACAGGAACAGAAAGGGGTATATGGTTCTATTGTGATTCAGCCCAAAGAGAAAACCCTGGAATATGACAAAGATTTGGTAGTGGTTTTATCAGACTGGACTAACGAAAAACCGATGAATGTGCTGCGGAACCTCAAGAGAGGCAACGAGTGGTATAAAATTAAAAAAGGAACAGCAGTTCCGTTAAGCAGGGCTATTGCGCAAGGAGGATTTGGTGCACAGCTTAAGATGTGGCGCGACCGCATGGAAGGGGCAGACATTGCAGATATTTATTACCCGGCTTTTTTAAGTAATGGGAAAAAACAGGCCGGATATCCTGATTTCGAGCCAGGTGAAAAAGTCAGGCTGAGGTTAATAAATGCTTCTGCCTCTACCTATTATTGGATGGATTTTGGTGCAGGCAATCCAATGGTGGTAGCAAGCGATGGAGTTGATGTTCAACCCGTACACAAAAACAGATTTCTCTTTGCCGTTGCCGAAACCTATGATGTCATTGTAACCATCCCGGAAGGCAAACTCGAAATTATTGCCACGGCACAAGATGGATCCGGCTATACTACCATTCATCTGGGCAGTGGGAAATTATTCGCCGCACAAGTAATTGATAGACCCGATAAGGTAGCAATGATGAAGCAAATGGCAAAAATGGATATGAAAATGGGTGCACCTGCTTTAATAGGAAATAGAAAGAAGAAAACGCCGGAATTCCTGATGAAAAAATATGGCATGAAAATGAACATGGAGATGGACAATGCCCAAATGAGTAAAGAAGATAATATGCCAATGAATGATGAGATGGATATGGAACACATGAACCATAATGCCATGCAGAACAAAGACACTAACGGAGATTTTTCTCACAGTGAGCGCATGACGTATTTTAACTACAATTTCCTTGAAGCAAAAGAGAAAACAACTTTTGTTCCGGATATACCTGTAAACGAAATTCTCTTAAACCTTACCGGTAATATGAACCGTTACGTTTGGAGTTTAAACGGAATTCCGCTTTCAGAAGCCGACAAAATAGAAATTAAAGGAGGAGAAATTACCCGTATTACCCTGAACAACCTCACCATGATGCATCACCCGATGCACCTACACGGTCATTATTTCAGGGTTATCAACGAAAATGGTGAACGTTCGCCTTTAAAGCATACGTTAAATGTACCCCTAATGCAAAAAGTAACCATTGAGTTTTACAATGAGGAATATGGCGACTGGTTTTTCCATTGTCACATACTTTACCATATGATGGGTGGTATGGCCCGGGTAATTAGTTATGGTACACCAAGGGATGAACGAATGGAAGATTTCCCTGTACAGAAGCTTCTTGATGAAACAGACCACTATTATTCCTGGGGGTTAGCTCAGTTAGGTTCTAATTTCTCTGAATTAAGGCTTACATCCAGCAATATTCGAAATGAATTTAATCTACACGTAGAAACCGATTATAACCAAAATTCAGAAATAGAATTTAGCTATAGCCGGTATTTGAACGACTGGGTACGAATTTATGCAGCTGTCAATTCAGAAAATGAAATTCCCGACTCCAATAATGAATTTAACACTGTTGGGTTAGTAGGTGTAAAGTATTTCACACCCTACATGTTCAATGTTGATGTGAGTATAGATCATCAACTTCGCCCCAGAGTTCGTGTTAATAAGGAAGTTCTTCTATTTTCAAGGTTTTTCTTAGAAGGAGAATACGAATATCGGGCAGACTTTGGCTGGGTGAATGATTTAGAAGACAACAAAAGTTTTGAAGGAGAAGATGAATGGCTCGTCAGGGCTCATTATATGCTTTCTCGCAATTTTTCGATACAGGCCAATTACAATAACGTATTTGGTTGGGGTGGAGGTTTAAGTGTCAGGTTTTAATAAATATTCTAAAAGGCCAAACTGAAGTTAAACATACAATCAGGTGCACATTAATACCTGTAATCAAACGATGAAATAGTGATTATTTTTGCAAACACATCAACACCAGACTTATGCTGGAAGTACTCAGAATCTTTAATAGCTGTCAGTACTCATCAAAATATTTCGATAATAGAATAATGTTATGAAGAAACAACTCGTAATAATTATCTCAATTGTCTGCTTCCTGGCCTTTAGTAAGGCAGTAAATTCGCAGGAGGCAACTCAGCCTGTCTCAACAGACAAGCTTGTAATGCTATGGATAAGCGATGACATAGATGCTGCCGAAAAAATGGCATTTATGTACGCTCACTCAGCGAAAACGGCAGGCTGGTTTAAAGAGGTCACAGTTATTATCTGGGGACCCTCGGCAAAGCTGATATCGGAAAGCGAAAAACTTCAGGAGAAGGTGAAGGCCATGCAGGCCGACGGCGTAAAGATTGAGGCATGTGTTGCCTGCGCCCGCCAGTATGGTGTGGATGGCAAACTCCGCGAGCTTGGCTACGACGTTAAGGGTATGGGCACTCACCTTACGAACTACCTTAAGAGCGACGCGAAAATCATCTCTTTTTAATAATTGTTTGTCAGGTTCTTGCTATTTCTCCGACTATTGGTTAGAGCAAACATTTTAATAACCAAAACAGGAGAAATATTATGGCAAAAATTGGAATTGTAGTGTTCAGTGATACTGACACGATGGAAGCAATGGGTGAAGTACCAAATGCTTTCATGCTGGCTTTCGAGGCAATTGAAAATGGTGATGATCTGAAAATAATATTTGAAGGAGCAGGAATCAAATGGATTGGGGAACTCGAGAAGGAGGATAACAAAATGCATCAGCTTTACCTGTCGGTAAAGGATAAAATATCAGGTGTATGCAGCTCCACCAGGTCTTTCAGCGAAACCGGACCATGATTCATTG
>JAWOIF010000143.1:0-23651 GCA_046484805.1 Bacteroidales bacterium | reverse complement strand
ATAAGTAAAGGTATGATTATAGCCGGGCACGACATTTCGGCAGGAGGTCTTATTACAACCCTGCTTGAGATGTGCTTCTCCAATACAACAGGTGGATTGGCGATTAATCTTGAATCGAAGGGCGAGGATGATACGGTTAAGCTGCTCTTCAGCCAGAATCCCGGTGTAGTTATTCAGGTCGCAGACGAGGCATCCGTTGAGGAATTCCTTCTCGAACGGGGTATTTCATGTTTCCTGATAGGCCATCCGGTAAGTGAAAGAAAGATATTCCTGAAAAACGGTGGGGTCGATTATGTTTTTGACATTGATGAATTGCGTGATAAGTGGCTCAGGACATCGTACCTGCTCGACAGAAAGCAGAGCGGAGATAATCTTGCCCTGGAGAGATACCGCAATTTTGGAAAAACACCACTCAATTATGTTCTAAAAGATTTTGAAGGAACCTCCAGCGTACCTGGTATCGACCCTGAAAGGCGCGAGCTATCAGGTGTCAGGGCTGCAATAATACGTGAAAAGGGAGTCAACGGCGACAGGGAGATGGCCTACGCGTTATGGCTGGCCGGTTTTGATGTGAAGGATGTACATATGACAGATCTGGTAACCGGAAAAGAGACGCTGGAAGATATCTCAATGATAGTTTTTGTCGGTGGTTTTTCCAATTCCGATGTACTTGGATCAGCAAAAGGATGGGCAGGGGCGTTCAGATATAATGAAAAAGCCCGGATAGCACTTGAAAGGTTCTATGCAAGAAAAGATACCCTTTCACTGGGGGTATGCAATGGCTGTCAGCTTATGGCAGAACTCGGCCTGATTTATCCGGATCATAAAGATATGCCGAAGCTCCTTCATAACAGATCGCACAAATTTGAGTCTGCATTTCTCGGCGTCAGGGTATCAGAGTCACCATCAGTAATGTTGCAGGGACTTGAAGGCATGGAGCTTGGCATCTGGATTGCACACGGGGAAGGCCGGTTTTCTTTTCCCTACGAGACAGACAGGTACCATATTCCGGTTAGATACAGTCATTCTGGTTACCCGGCAAATCCGAACGGATCAGATCATGATGCTGCAGCTGTCTGCTCGGCTGATGGCAGGCACCTGGCGATAATGCCACACCTTGAAAGAACATTTATGCCATGGCAGTGTGCATACTATCCGGCTGATCGGCTTACAGATGAGGTAACGCCCTGGATGAAAGCTTTCGTGAACGCATTTAAGTGGTGTAAGTTAAGGGCGTAGAAGGGCGTAGAGGGCGTAGAAGGGCGTAGAAGGCGTAGTGACTCAGAATCCGGTGGTCTCAGCGGCAATAGTTTCCATTTTTGATTCACTCCTCTTTTCCGGAAGAGTATAAAATGCGTCCGTTACAAGTTCGGCAATATCCCTGACAGGAATCCCCGATGCCGGTGCGAAGGTTTTCTTGCATAGCGGACATCCGGTTGCTATTGTTGCGGCACCTGAGGAGGCCAGCGTTGCAACGGCATCAGCAGTTATTCTGCGCCGCACTTCCCTCCCTGCCTGAAGGTTTCCGAGGCTTCCGCCACAACAGACGCCCATCTCTTCTTCTTCCGGAGCTTTGTGCAGTTTTGCTATATGCCTTAGAACGCTTCTCGGCTCATCATATACACCTGACCCTCTTCCCAATTCACAGGGGTCATGCCATACAACATCTTTACCTGTATATTTCAGTCTTAGTCTGCCGCTGGCAATCAGACTGTCGATATATTGTGAGTGATGCATCACCTCAATACCGCTGTAATAGCTTTCCGAAAATACCTTATAGCAGATCGGACAGGGTGTTACCAGTACCTTAGCCCCCGATTCCCTTATCAACAGGGAGTTATGGTTTATCAGTCCCCTCGCTTCCTTCTCCTGTCCTGCCAGCATAAGTGGCCTGCCGCAGCATACACCCTTCTCCCTGTCGATGAATGTATAATTAACGTCTGCTTCTTTAAATATTGACTCCATAGCCCTGATTACAGAAGGTGTAAGGTGGGTCATGCAGCCTGCAAAGAATGCAACCTCTGCTTTTGTCACAGTTTCTCTCTTCAGGTAGCTGAATAATGTACTTTTACTGCCGTCGACACCTGAAATACCCTCCCTGCTTTCTGCCTTACCATTACCTTTTGTCTGCATTTGTCTGAAGAAACCCTTCCATATTCCAAGCATATCTGTGTAACTTGCCGACTCGCGGCGTTGGATCATCCTTATCGCATTGGTCTCGAGACCGACCGGACAGACCTCCTGGCACCTTCCGCACATCAGGCAGTTAAATGCCACTCCGTTGATCGCTCTGTTTTCCCGTATTTCCTTATTCAGGTAGAGTGGTTGTATATTGGTTACCCCGGCCGACAGGGCCATCTGGCAGCTGTTCAGGCATATGCCGCAAGAGGAACAGCTGTGTATCTCAACATCTGAAAAGGTACCCGACCTGTCGCCTGTTCGTATCCCTGAGTTTCTCATGAAAATAAGGAAGAGTTCCATAGGTATATGCAGATACCTTGTACGCGGCAGTAAAACGAAGAATGTACCAAGAGCGAGGGAATACAACCACCAAAAAGGCATAACCAGCTGTTGCGCCGGAAGGATGGTTCCGAGGAGAGCCCCGAGGTTCCCGGTAAGAAAACCACCGCTGCCATGGATGGCACAGGTAAAGCTCTCAGCCAGCAACCTCGCCGGAAAGATCAGCCACAGCGACAGAAGGGCGACCCTGTCTGTAGCGGTATGTCTCGCTCTCTTTTTCAGCCCAACCACCCGGGACCTGAACCGTTTGATGATTGCCAGCAGCAGGCCCGAAAGTATGAAAGCCAGAAGCAGATCCATCAGAAATGTAAAAAAGATTCCGACTTTTCCTGTGGCCGCTTCAGGGTAGTAAAACCTGAAGAAAATTGCCTTATGCGGAGGGTTAAGATGGCTGTCGCCAAAAATATCTGCCTCGATTGTGCCGAATACTATCAGCAGGAACCAGCCGAAGGCAAGGCTCATATGCATATATCCGAGTACCGGATTTACCCTGAAAATCTTTCTATGTAGCAGGCTCTCCATGAATATTTCGCGGAGACTCTGTACAAAGGCTTTTCCGAAGAAGCCCCTCTGCAACCTCAGTTTATCAGGACGCGAAAGGTCACGAAACCATATCACACAACGGGCCACGCAGTAGAGCAATATAAACCATAGGCCTATATTAAATGGCAATATGAAAAGTTCAGACTGCATAGCCGTCGAGTACTTTCAGAGTTTTACGGACAGAAAATATTATATTTCTGGTATTCACACCCATCGGGCAGAGCATTGTGCATTTTCCACAAAGCATACAGCGTGTAATCTCCTGGCGCACAACATCATTCTCGCCGCGTTTAAGTGCAAGGTTTATTCTTCGGAGGCTGAATCCGGTATGCTCACCGGCAGTACAGGTGGCACCACAACAACCACAGGCAATACAGAGAGAGAGGCTGGGTTCAAGTTCCAATACAGCCTGTGCAAGCCTGTGATCATTGGCATCGTAATCGATCAGTCTTCCCTTAGTTATGGTAAATCCGAAACGCTTCATTCGCCTATACTGTTTTTCAGATAATCAGACACCTCGAGTGCTGCAGCCCGGGCATGCGAAAGGGAATCGGTAATATTCATGGGGGCAACGCATGTACCTGCATAAAACACACCCTTTACCGAACTTTCGTTGGTCGCGTAATGATGATCGAGGCCTGCCAGAAACCTGTTCTGTCCCGTTACCAGGCCACTCTTACCTGCCAGTTCGGCACCGGCCTTTGACATCTCCATGCCCGACATCAGCACCAGCATATCTAGTTCCATACGAAGAGGCCTGCTGGCAAGCGTATCCTCAACCTTTACCACCAGCCTGCCATCAATATTTTCACTCGCCTCCGACACCTTTCCCCTGATGAAATTCACATTCCACTTCTCCTGCGATTCCCGGTATAGCTCTTCGTAATATGGCCCGAACATCCTCATATCCATATAAAAACAGAATACCTGCGTTGCGGGCAGATGCTCCCTTATCTCAATTGCCTGCTTGACAGCCGTCACACAGCACACCTTCGAACAGTGGAAATTACCAACCTTCTCATCACGCGAACCTACACAGTGGATTATTCCTACCCGTTTTGGTGCGACCCCGGCGGTGGTTACTATCTCTCCCTTATGGAACATCTCCTCCAGATCGGCCGAAGTAATAACGTTATTATAAATACCATAGCCGTACTCTTCCTTTCTCGATGCATCGAAGAGATCAAAGCCCGTTGCAACGACTATGGCATCAGCTTTGAGGGAACCGGGGCCTCCTGTTTCAAGCATAAAACCGCTGCCGTTGCGGGAGAAACTCTCCACAGTCACACCATTGATTATCCTGATATTAGTGTGGCCAGCAAGATTCTTCAGGTAATCGGTAATCTCATGGCCCGGACGGCGATCAGGAAACAACTGATACCACCTGGCTGCGTGGCCGCCGGTATTCTCATCTTTTTCGATCAGGGTGACTCTGTGGCCCATGCGGCCCAGACGGCCGGCACACTCGAGCCCCGCAACACCGCCACCGATTACCACCACATGTTTCTCCATTATTGATATCGTTGTTTAGTATCTGTATACCGCAATCCGCTCATACCATCAACCCCTCGGGTGCCGTCAACCTCTCTCCCTCCTTCGAAAGGAATTTCATTTCCTTATCAAATGGGATTCCCATACGTGCCATAAATCTGTCACTCTGCACATTATGGTATTGCACTCCCAGTACCCACGGATCATAGCCGAGCACAAGCCCTGCAAGCTCCTCATACGTCAATACCGGTATGCCTGTCATGCCCGCTTCGCCATACATTGTTCCCTCCATCTCCCTGATAGTATACTGCCACCTGTCCATAAACATGGTACAGCCAGGGCAATTAGCAAGTACCAGGTCAGGCTTGTATGGCTGCATCGACTCAAACTTCTTTTTTGTATTGGCAACAGAGTAGCCCCTGTTGGCCTGCACCAGGTAATGGCGGAACCCAAAACCACAGCAATGCCGACGCTCGGGATAATCAAGCACCTCACCACCCCATGATTCAATCATTCCCGCCAGCACATGAGGAAATTCAGCGCCTCCGAAGCCATACTTCGGGAACATCTTGGCATAGTGGCAACCTATGTGCTCCACTATCCTGAGTGGCTTCCCGGTGTACTGATCTATAAGGGGATATTTCATTTGGGTAGCTATCTCACCACGGTACTTGTATATGATATCGCTCGTGTGTGCTATATAATCGGGAACCTCGAATTCCCTGCCGGTAGCCCTGAAAAGATTCTCCCTTGTCTTTTCGAGAGTCTCCGGGAAATGCTTCCAGGTTTCAAGTATCTCTGAGTAAATACCGAAAGAGGTTACGCATGAGATTGCAATATTGCGGTAACCCTTTGCCGTTGCCTGTGAAAAATGCCTTGCCACAACTGTCATTATGGTATCAAAGGGCACAACATCGCCATGATAGCCAATCCCGGTACAGGTTGTATGCTCGGGGTCTTCATAGATATCCTTGCCAATACCCCGAAGGAAGTTCAGGAAAAACTGCTCCGATCCCGGGAAGAAAGTCTGCCTGATACAGGATCTTACATAAAAATAGTGATCATCAGGAATATCCTTCTGATAATCTGCCCATATCCTCTTCTTACCTGTCTCTTTCATTATCTGCCTCCTGATGTTCATGGTCATGAGAATGTCTTCCGTTATCGGTCAGATATACATGCCTGAAGTATTCAAAGTCGATACCCTTCTTCCTGAATTCCATACCCATCCCGGCAGCCTTCCTTTCCGAGGCCTCCTCTATAGCATCGAAGAGTTTCATGCCACAGGTCTCCCTGAAGATACTGTCAAGTTCTTCAAGCACCTCAGGTTTAATCTTCCTCATCGGGCCTTCCGGACCGTTAAGCTCTCCACCTGCCCTTGCAAAAAAGGCCTCAAGGTTCTCGAAGGTGTGGTCCCACATCGGACCCTGCTCAGGATGAAGATCAGGATGCACCACATATGCGGCCACACAATACCCATATTCAAGAATATTATCGCCAACCGTACGTTTGACTGCAAATTGTTGTCTTCCCTTTTCTGAATTTATAAACAGGCCAAGTTCCTGTGATAGCTGTCGCAGTGCAGAAATGATCGAACCGGGGGTGTTTCCGCGCGGACATCTTGTCTTGCACGACATGCACTGTCCGCAATACCAGATGGTTTCGCTACTCAACAGTTCAAGAATGGCCTCATTATCTCTTGTCTGAACAATATCGACAATCCTTCTGGGATCATAATTATAGAATTCGGCAGCAGGGCAAATTGCGCTGCATACGCCACAGTTCATACAGGCTTTCAGCCCCTCCTCGAACCTGACGTCACTCATTAGTCTGGTGTAAAGATCTTCCACAGGTTGTTCTGTTAATCGACTAACAGCTCCATATAGTCAACAAAACATCAAAGTTATCCTATATAGCAGAGAGAAGCATGAATGTTTTAACCCATTTAGCTGTAAGTAGAAATACCCAGAACGGTAGACGGTAAACGGTAGCAATACAATCCAACCCCAGAGGGGTTGAATGCCAATAGATGGAAAGGTGACCCCCACCCCCATTGCTCCCGCCGGCAGTGTTTGAGCGCAGAGCTTAGAAGGAGACTATTCCGGCGTGCCGCAATGCATTAAAATAACCTGTCAGAGCACCAACGGATGTTTCCCTTGAATACTGAGAATCAAGAATATATTTGATATCGAGAATTGAATTTCTCCCGTTAACAAGCTTGACAGCCTCCTGCGGATCAGCAATCTCTCTAATATTGAATTTGGCCATTTCTTCCTGTGAGACACTGCTGATAACAGTCTGGTAAGCCCTGTAGCCCATATCCCGTACAGGAGTTTTCAGAACCGGTCTGGTTGACGCAGCTGCCTTTTCTGCATTATCCTGACGAATTGAGATAGGAGGCATTCCTTCGGATGAGTTGTAGCCGTTAGCAAGTGAAGTAATCATACTAACCTGTATATCAGCCATATTCATAATGCCGTCAATATGACCGTCGATAGTGTTGTTGAGCAGTTTATCTCCGGGAGCCAGCTCACGTACCGAGTTAAGGATCATAACTTCACCTAAAGCCGTTCCCCTGATTTTGCCTGACATATACCTGGCCAACGACACCAGGTCTTCCTTCTCAGAACCGGCAATCATATCGGAGGCTACCGAGTAGTTAATTCCCATACGTTTGATGCTGTTTGCGGCAACCTCCCCTGCAATAGCCATAGCTTCCACAGAGCCCGCTGATGCTATTGAATAAGCTGCTCCTGCAGTAACGAATACTGTTCGTCTGAGTTGTGTCGGATCACATTTATCGGCAATATCCTCAGACGTATGATAAAAAGGATCGGGCCAGGTGATTATCATAATTCCGGGCACCATAACTCCCATATCATTGAATACCATATGATCAGATCCGCCGCTGGCACTCTCTATCTGGTAGTAGAATGGATCGTCTGTACCGGTAGGAGCCGTTATTGGCCTGAAGAACCTTGACCCTGAGACTACGGAATTGACCTTATTGGTTTCACCTGTATACCTGAAGAGGTTTTCCATTACATCTCCCACATAATGTGCATTGCCGTAAGAGGTACGGTGCAGGACAAAGAAGCTTCTCCATTTAGCCAGTGACAGGCCAACCATATCGAGATTGATGTTGCAAAGGCTCCGGTCAATTATCTTTCTGTTTTCTGCAACCCACGGTATTGTACCCGAAAATTCCGGAACCCAGAGGAATCTTATATTCCTTGCGGGCCTTGGTACTGACCCATCCTCAATCAGTTTGTGAAGTACTCTGGCGGCCTCGAGAATGGCAGCCGAACCGCTTATGTTATCGTTGCCTCCTGTTTTTACATATCCTTCGAAAACATGTGCAGTTATAATTATCTCCTCCGGCTCGGGATCTGTTCCCTCAATCAGGCAGCTTGTAACCTGAAGCTCTGCATCAACTATTTCAGTGCGGGCCGATGCCCTTATAACTATCTGCTCTCCCGACAACACTCTTTTTGTGAGATATTCACCCTCTCTCGGCGAGATCATAAACACGGTTCCTGTCTGGGTTGCTCCCCTTCCTCCGGCAGAGGTTGCCGGTATCATAATCGGGTTTTCGAGGGGCCTCGGAGAGTAATATGATATAACCGCAACAGCCCCTGCCTGCATCGCACGGGGTAACACTGTCCCCGGTCTCTCGGCGGTAAGTACTATCTTGCCGCGCACATCATAATTATCAAATCCTGATGCAATTACAGATCCATCAGCAAAAACCAGATGAGCCTCGGCATCCAGACCAGCGCTGCCTGAGGCCAGCATCAGAGGGGACTCAACAAGATCAGCTATCTTCCTTGCCACGGGTGATACTTCCCATAACGATGCTGAAACACCCTGCCATGACCGGGTGTTTCCCAGCCTGTGAACCGTAATATTTTTCAATCCGTACTCAGTGAGTCTTCTCACCAGATACTCCGTTTCCATCAGGTCTCCACTGAATTCAGAAATATCACGTAAACCGGCATATCCTGCCATCTCAACAATATGCTGAAAAGCCCTCTCGCCTGACGCTTCTCCGATAATTTTATCAACCGTCTCCCGCGACAAAGTGGTATGCTGATGCCATGCCGGGAACTGCCCGTAACCATTGATCACCAAGCCTGCCAGAGCAATGGCAGAAGCTGCTATGATTCTGATATATCTTTTCATCCGATAAAATTTATATAATTAAAACCCTGGAATCCACTTTCGGTCATTCCGGCAAATGAATACTCATACTTGCAACCATTATTCCGCCAAATTAAGATTTTCCTGCCGCCGGTAACACAAAAATGCAAATGCTGTTTAACATAAACAACTTTCCCTGGTGTTCATATTTTAATAACTTTGGATTACAAACAATCCAAAGAATGACCAGGGGTTCAGTTTTCAGATACTTAAAGCTTTCAGTCATTGCTATAGCAGCATTGCTTTCAACCGGATGCCAGAGAATTCCGGTCGTTAGTCTCAGAACTCTTCTTACAGAGATGACCGACCGGGAGTCTCTTTCCGAGTTTCCTGATGCTATTTACCAATTATTGCAATTCAGTAGTTATGATCGGAGAAGCATTCATCCGGACTCAGCAGGTTGGTTTGCCAATAACGACTATACTCACTTCCTCAGGGAGGAGATAACAGACGGCCGGCGTGAGTTCGTTATGTTTGAAGACGATGGACCAGGTGCTGTTGTAAGGTGGTGGATGACCTTTGCCGGTGAAGGAGCCCATGAGGGGACTATCAGGATTTACATTGACGGCGATCGGGTACCGGTGATAGAATCATTGCCCCTGCCGCTACTAAGCGGACAGCTGCTGGCAGGAGATCCTTTGAGCACTTCGGTGTCACCATTAACCGATACTCTCAGAAGGGGTCACAATCTCTACCTTCCCATTCCTTATGCGAGGAGTTGTAAAATAACATACGAATCTGACGCTGTGGAGATAACTCCTGAAAGAAGGAAACCAAGCATCTACTACAACATTAACTACAGAAAATACTCAGGTCAGGTAAAAGTTGTCTCATTCAGCCTGGATGAGCTTGAGCATTCACGCCTGCTGATAGAGGAGACCAACAGACTTCTGCTCTCTGAACCCGACGAAGGGAAACATACATCTGTCAGAAGGATATCAGGGGTAATGTCTGAGGGAGACACACTTGAACTCCACTATTCAGGAAGAAATGAAGCAGTAGCAAGAATCAGTGTAAGGATGTCTGCCCGAGACCAGCAACAGGCATTGAGGTCTGTAGTGTTTATGGCTTCTTTCGATGATGTACCAACCGTATGGGTTCCTGTAGGAGAATTTTTCGGTTCGGGTTATAAAAGAACGACCTCAACAACCTTCTTCTCAACCTCCGACAGCAGTGGCTACTTTGAATCCTTCCACGCCATGCCGTTCAGGAAGGATTGCAGGGTTGCCCTGGTGAACCTCGGGCGCGGGAGTGTGAGGGCGGAATTATCAGCATACTATCAGGATAAAAAATGGACAGCCAATACAATGTACTTTGGTGCTTCATGGCATGAATACCATAATATAATGGCTGCCGGAGCAGAGGTTACAGGGGGTACAGGCAGACATACCGATCTGAATTTTATAGATATAGAGGGTCGTGGCATCTATGCAGGTGATGCCGTGACGGTGTTCAACACAGTGGATGCATGGTGGGGTGAAGGAGATGAGAAGATCTTTGTTAATGGTGAGGAATTCCCATCTTTCATTGGTACCGGCACAGAAGATTATTACGGATACGCATGGTGCAGACCCGAATTATTCAGCCATCCGTTCATTGCACAGCCATCTGGTGATGGCAACTTTCACCCGGGTCAGACCATAAACCTCAGGTACAGGAGCCTCGATGCAATTCCGTTTCAAGAAAGTATTAGTTCCAATATGGAACTATGGCACTGGGTACCGGCAATAATTAACTATTCACTTACAACATGGTATTATTTTCTCCCCCCGGTTACCATAAACATAACCCCAAATCCCGCCACAGTCAGAAACCCCGTTCCCCGCACAAAAGAAGACCTGCTCCCATTACCATCACGTTAATCAGCTAATCAACTCATCAACCAATAAGCCCGTCAACTAATTTGCCAATTCTCACATTACCATCTCTCCTTCATCGCCGTTACGGTTCCGTACCTGATTACCTTTATCCAGACTTTCAGGAAGACAAAAAGCTGAGAGATAATAAGAAGTAAAAACAACCCGCCACCTGTTACGGCCTTGCCTGGTAACGTAAACTTCCAGGCTGCAAATCCGACCAGTGCCGACACTAACAGGATAATGATCATTGCTACCCATGCCTTCCACAGCCTCTTTCTGACTTTTCTGAATCCTCTGGTAATTGCCTTCCAGGGGCCAAGGTATTTATCGGCGGTCAGCATTGCCCTGGCATAATCGGCTGTAAGCAACACCACCGGTAATGCAAAAATGAAGAGAAGAGCCGCCACCGTCACAATAATCACAATAAGTGTATATCCAGCTCCTGCTGCAGAGGCAATGGCGAGAGGTACTCCGGCAAGGATCAGCAGCAACAGAACAATAGATACTCCGGCAATAATTGCAACGAAGAGGAATCCTGTGAATCCCCTGTCAGCTCCCATAAGGAATGTTTTCCATTTATATTGCTTTTTCCTGCTTCCGGCCAGAATCCTGAACAGACCCGCTGTTACGAAAGTATTGGCCAGAAAAACAATCACCGTTACCAGAATGAATGATATTGAAAAGGATGCCATTGCAGGCATCACTGCATACATCAGATCGGCAAAAACATCGATATTGAATCCGTCATAAAGCAACTCCGATGCCATTGATCCGTCAAGCAACCGTCCGATGTTTCTTTCCAGCGGAGCTACAATCAGCATTGAACCGGCAAGGGATATTATCCAGAGCAGGACGATTGATCTGAATGACCTGACTGATTTGAGGTAACCATCGTAATAGACTGATAAAGATTTCATATCTTTTATATTAAAGCATTATCAAATTGAAGAACAACTGAATCAGGAAGGTCAGTTTTCGCGCAAAGCGCAGAAGCGGTTTCCTGTCCGGGTCTCTTGTAAGGGAGTTATTCCTTATATTAATATCCATCGGGTTTTTGAAATCAGGATCAAGTCTGACCCATTTTACCGATCTCTCTTCTGTGAATTCAAATACCAGATCCTTATACCTTTCCCTGCCATCCCACATCATTGTTATCTCTTCACCATCGCTCATTCCTATCCTCACCTCGACCGGAAGAATGACCTCCCCGAGTCTTTGAAGTTCAACTACCGACCTGTATGTCCTTACCTCGGTCTGGTTATCACTTGTAAACAGAAAAGTGGTATCACCCTCCCTCTCAACACCTTCGTAAGGATAAACGGTACGGCGGTAAAAATTATGGACCTTGTAATCACAGACGCCGGAGCTATAGAGGGTATTCTCAAAAAACCAGTCCATATTCTCACCGAATCTATCACCATGAATATCGGTTACCACATCATTGACCACATCTATCAAATCCTGTCGCCCCGGATGTCTGAAGCTCCACCTGCGGTAATACTCCCTGAAAATTTCATCCATGGTCTCTTCTCCGACGATACCCATAAGAGAATGCAGCCAAAGGGATGCTTTCTGGTATGACATCATACCGTACGACCCCTGAGGATACTGCCAGGAATATTGAGTATTGTCAGTCACCTGCCTGACACCTGACACTACGTACTGGAATCTGCCGAACGACCTGTCAGTGATCTTCAGAAGGGGGTGGTTAACCAATCCAAACCCTTCTCCATAGTAATGATCCATGATTCTGTTTTCCCAGAAGGTATTTACCCCTTCGTCAAGCCAGGGCTCCTCAGACTCATTTGATGCGAGTATTCCCATAAACCAGGCATGTCCGAGTTCATGAGCAGTCACCAGTTCCGGCAAAAACGCCCACCCGGGAATATTACCGATGCCGGTACTTGTAAAGAGTGTAGTATATTCCATACCTCCGGATCCCATACC
The DNA here is from genome assembly GCA_046484805.1 of Bacteroidales bacterium. Lineage (GTDB taxonomy): Bacteria > Bacteroidota > Bacteroidia > Bacteroidales > VadinHA17 > SLNP01. The sequence continues at coordinate 11,091 of JAWOIF010000143.1, read as the reverse complement.
GATGGAGGGGGGATCAACAACTGTCATATGAGTCCAGGGGTAGGGTCCTACCCTTTCGGTCAGATAATCGAGTGTATTAATTACCGCTCCAAGGTGCCTCTTCACCAAAGACTTCCTGCCAGGAGCAATCAGCAGGGTAATACCAATATGGTTCCAGCGGTCATGGTACACTTCATAATGTGGCCATGCTGTCCATGCGAAATCAACAATATCCTCTGCCCTGAATGTCAGTCTCTTCAATCCATCAGGAATTACTTCCTCGTTCAGTATTAATCCCCCGGTTCCCACAACATATTTTTCCGGAAGGGTTATGGCGACATCGTAGACACTGTGGTTAGAATAGAATTCCGAACTGGGGTGATACTGGTGGCAGTTCCATCTCCAGACTCCGTCATAGCGATCAGGCTCATATACACCGAACTTAGGGAACCACTGCGCCACGAAAAAGTAGTCCTTACTATAACCGGTACGCCTTATTGATTCGGGCAGTTTGGTCTCAAATAAGCCCTTTATTGAGAGAGTATCGCCGGGGGCCACAGGAATGGGCAGATCAATTTTGAGAACTGTTTGGTCATATTGGTTGCCATCATCAGGAGAGATGTACTCCATTTGCGACATCAGATCGTTGCCAGAGCCGTCATAAGCCTCAAGGAAATCGACCCATCCGTAATTATCCTTTGATTTGCCCGGTGCAGTTCCCGAAACACCGTGGAAGGTACTCCGGTTACTTCGGAAAGCATTCATGTACATATGCAATCTTGCCTCTCCTACCGTATCGGGCGAGGTATTAACCCAGAAAGACTCGAGGGTACCGGTGATGACTGCTGACTTGTCATCAAGGTACACTGCCATTTTGTATCCTGTGATACGGGGACTCAGGGGTTCACGGGCTAAAAGTCCGGATTGTGACATGATGAAAACAAAGAGGGCCATCACAACTAAGATGACCCTCCTCTCATATTTCCTTTTCATAAGACTGATTTGGTTGTTCAGTCTGTTAAATTACACAATAATATCATAACGGCATCCCTGATACCGCAATAAAAGTTTTACTCCTTTATACGGGTTGCCTCCAGCGGGATCTCCCCGCCACTGGTAGAGGCTGCTCCTACCATTTTGTCGTCACCGTTGAACTTCATGGTAATGAGAACATCCTCACCTTCAACGTAGAGGCTGAACTTGAAAAGACCATCAACGAAGGAGACTCTCTCCCCTTTCATTTTGTAGCCTATCTCTTCAAAATCCATATCCAGCAAATACTTATCCTCTACTATCGATATCTTCACTTTTGAATACTGGAAACCTTCAGGGGCGTATTCTGATACAACTTTCCAGTTGCCGACAGGGTTAGGCTGCTGACCGTCTGCCATCGAGAGCAGGGACAGAATTACCGGTACTGCAATAATCAGTGCAAGTGATTTCTTAATAATCTTCATATTAGTTAGATTTTGTTCCCTCTAAGATAATAAAACTATTTCAGATTATATCTTTTTATCATTTTTGGCGATATCCTGTCATCAGGATATTCGCTTGTGAAACTCTTCCAGTAATCCCGAATGTTCTGTTTCATTTCCTTCCGCAGTATAAATATGCCGATCAGGTTAGGCACTGTCATTAGCGCTATTGTAATGTACGACAGCGACCATATGATTGTAGTGTCGGTAAATGCAGCGAAGAAGAAGGCGATGACATATACGACACGATAGTAGATTACATATTTCTGACCTACAAGGAATGTAATGGCCCTGTCTCCATAATATGACCACGCGATTGCCGTCGAAAAAGCAAACAGCAGCAGACCTATTGAAACTATGTACTTCCCTCCATCTCCCAGGATACTACGGCTGAAAGCAAGGGTTGTAAGTGGCGCGCTGTGGATAAGTGATTTCCCGCTAACGGTTACGGCAACCGATCTGTCAAGCTTGCCTTCTGTCACATTCAGATTACCGCTGTATGGCTCACTGCCCACTGTATAAACAACATCTTCTGTTGTTGATCTTGAATTGATAAGTGTTACATCACTGTTCTGCATTACCCCGTCTGCAATACTGAGGGTACCGGTAAACAAAGGCAGGGTTTTTCCGTTCTTCTTAGCAATATGCATTGATAATGCTTCAATGTCAGCCGGGGCCTGATCATTGTAAATACCAACTACATATTGCATATCAGTTGTTTGAAACTGGTTTTCAACCTTGTCGTTCCATGTGTCGGAAGCTATAATCACAAGGCCTGTGATAGTACATATGCATATAGTATCAATGAAGGGAGCAAGTATTGCCACCATTCCTGCTGCTACAGGCTCCTTGGCCTTGGCTGATGAAAATCCGATCGGAGCCGATCCCTGACCTGCCTCGTTTGAAAAGAGCCCGCGGGCCACACCCCTGTTTATGGCAAAAGCAACCGTAGCTCCAAGGAATCCGCCCGATGCAGCCGACCCGGTAAACACGGTACTGAATATTGAGACGAATGAGGGAATGAAATTCCCCAGATTACTGAAAATAACCAACAAAGCTCCTATCAGATACGTTACAGCCATAAATGGTACCAATATTGAGGTAACAGCAGCTATCCTCTTTATTCCTCCTATGATGACAAGCGCCAGAATCACTGCAAGAACGGCACCTGTTATAACCTGGTTTAAACCAAAGGTTGTAAAGAGTGAGTTGGAGATGGAGTTAATCTGAGGCAGACTTCCGGTTCCGAATGTTGACAGTATTGTAGCAACTGCGAAAAAACCACCCATAAAAACACCGGTTTTGATGATCTTGCCGCTTTTTGTTTTGATATTCAGCTTCTTCTTCATGTAATACATCGGGCCACCCGATATTGAACCATCGGGAAGTATATCGCGATACTTGTGTGAGATTGAGACCTCCACGAATTTCGTACACATACCAACCGCTGCAGTAACCATCATCCAAAAGAGAGCTGCCGGCCCGCCAAGGTGGATTGCCAGCGCAACCCCGGCTATGTTCCCGGTACCGATGGTTCCTGAAAGAACCGTAGCGAGAGCCTGAAAGTGAGAGGTGTCACCCACATCCTTCTTGTTCCTGTATTTACCCGCAAGCACCCTGGCCGCATGGCGAAAGTAACGCACCTGGGGAAATCCGAGGTAGAATGAGAAGAAAACGCCAACGCCCAGCAACAGCACGATAAACCATACATGTCCACCGATATAGCCGTCAAGCATCGTCAGAAAATCATTAATCTTTTGCATAGTACTATCTTTTAGTCAGGTTAGTGATCTTAACGATCAAGCGACAAAAATAAGAATTCTGGGGATTTCACAGACATTAATGTTATAAAGCATTCTGACTGACTGAGTAGAATGAGGAGAATATCTTTTCAGCGCGGGGAAGAGCACTAGCGAATAACTCAATCCGCTCATCTTCAATAACTTTCAATAACGATACTATTTCAACACCAGAACGGGAGTGCCTGTTTGCCTCCGCTATTCTCGAGGCAACTGAGAGGTCATTGCATTTGCCAAGGGCGGAACCAAGAGCATCAAGATCGGCGTGCATTTTTTCAAAATGGCCCGGATTATAATCGGAAAAGAACCTCACCTGGTAGAGCAGATCCTTTACCCGCTTTCTGAACTCATGAATGGCTTCAGGGGATTTGTTTCTGACAGCAATCCGGAATTCACCCTCTGCACGGAGGAACGAGTTCCATAAGCCATCGAGCAACACAACCCTGTCAATTCTCCTGAGATTCAGGAATCCCACCCGGTACCATGCTCTTCTAAGCCTTTCACCTGCCTCTGCTGCAAGAGACAACCTGACTGCCCTGCTTTCAGGAGGAGGAATAAACTGTTTTGAAACCTCGCTGAACCAAGCGATTGTTACTGAATGAAATATATCAGGATATCTTTTACCAAGTGATTTAAGGGTTTTCTTCAGCACATCAGCTTCGCGGCTATGGCTGAACAACGCTGATATATCCCTTAGTGCGGCATTTTCACGTTTATAATAATGGGCATCGGGAGAGGCTCTGAGTAGTTTGAGAATGGCCCTTGCCCTTTTCATGTTGACTCTTATGTCATGGACTTCCCGTGGACCGGGGAAACAGTCTTCGGGTATCATTGCTTCGCTATCACCGAGCAGTGACTGCAGTGCTCTTCTCAGATACCGGCCTGCAGAAGCCGATAACAACTCCGATTCCGCAGGTGATATCAAAAGAGGCTTTGCCATTTTTACCTGAAATAAGTCAATCCAAGCTCATCAATTTTTTCGGGAAGAGGTTTGGATGTATTCTTATCCCAGCCACGATCTTCATAATATTTTGCAACGGTGCCTGCGAAACTCTCTCTGTTCACAACGGCCCCTTTTGCCGGTCCGTGAGTATAGGGCTCGGTATAGAACCGCTCGGGAAGGATATCATCTTCGCTGGTGAAACCCTCTCTGAAGTTGAAGAGTTTCTCAAGGTTGAATATCCTCTCCCCAGCCATCATAAAGTCCTTCTCACTCCACTCCAGTCCGGTAATGGCACTCATAAAATGCCTGTAATGCAAATCATTGCGGAACCATGAAGATGCAAAACTGCAGGTACCAAGAGAGTCGCGCAGCGCCATGTTGTCCTGTCCCGTCTTGCTACCCCCCGCAAGATGACATGCACCGCGTGTTGACATTGTGTAAGTTATTCCGTAACTGTTGGGCGAGCGATGTACGTTCCAGGCAGCAAGCTCATGTCCCTTGACATGAATGGCGAAATTCTCCGAGCCCGTGCCTATATCCTGTGCCAGATATTTCACACCCCTGCATGCTTTCTCCCCAACACCCTCACGATATGCAATTTTCTTCAGCATTGCCAGAGTACCGTCGACGCTGCCCCATTTCAGGTCTATGCCATCGAGGTAGTTTTTGTCAATCAGCCCTTTCTCGTAGCACTCCATCAGAAAACCGATGGCGTTTCCGGCAGAGATAATGTCGATGCCGTAGTCATCACCGTCATAGATGCATTTTTGCAGGCCGGTCAGGTCTGAGATAAGCAGATTAGCTCCCAGCATGGTTCCTGTCTCGTACTCAGGACCATCATGCACGATGGTTCCGTAGGCTCCTTTGGCAATACCGCTCTTTTTGCAGGCGAGTGGGCATGTGAAGCATGCAAAATCGCGCTTCCATACGTTCTCGCGGTTTGCCAGCGTTCCGATCTTCTGCACATCTTCAAATGTTCCTTCACGATAGTTTTTTACCGCCTGGGTTCCGTTATTGCTACTGGAGGTAATCATGTCGGTTGTGCCGCCCGAGCGCCAGCGCTTTACACTATTGTCAAGCTGTGCAAATGTCTCCCTCGACTTGTCGATAAGTTCGAGCAGTTTAGCGTGTTCAGCAACGGCGGGCTGCTGAGTACCCCTGACAGCTATAGCCTTGAGGTTCTTCGATCCCATAACACAGCCTGTACCTCCTCTTCCTGCAGCCCTGGCTGCAGTGTTGATAATACAGGCCATAGGAACCAGGTTTTCACCCGCCGGGCCTATATAACAACTCTCGAATCTCCTGTCGCCCAAATCGTTAATGAATTCCACATCAAACTGGTCGGTCTTCATTCCCCAGTATTTCGAAGCATCACGAACTTCCACCCGGTCATCTTCGATAAAAATATATGATGGTCTCCTTGACTTTCCTATTACAATAAGTCCGTCATACCCGGCGAATCTCAACTCAGGTCCGAAAAACCCTCCCATATTTGAATAGGCCACGCCTGAAGAATATTTGTATGGGGAGTTCAGTGGTGTTGTCCGAGGGGACTTTGTAATAACACAGGTACGCGAAGAATTGGGAATAGGCAGTCCGCAAAACGGTCCCGCCATGAACAGCAGCGGGTTTGCTGGAGAAAGCGGATTTAGTCCGGGTTTTTTTATCCTGTCTGAAAGTATCTTCATTCCCAAACCCCTGCCTCCGATAAAGTTCTTAAGGTCTTCATCAGGAATATCTATTACCCTTGATTTTCTGTTTGTAAGGTTAACCTCGAGCAGTTTTCCGTAATAACCCTTCATGATGCCGTTAATTATATGGTTTCGAGTTTCATTTCATAATACTTTTCTATGAGCCTGACAGCTATGCTGTCTGGGGTCATGTTACGCAGCTCATCATCCATAGTAATCTCCTGGTAACTGAGAGCTCCGTAGGGACAGTTCCTTACGCAAGCCGTACGACCGCCGCAGAGGGTGCATATCCTTTCAGGCTTGCCGGTGTCTGCGTTTAGAGCTATAATCCCGCCGCGCGTTGAAGCACACACCTCTGCGCAAGCTCCGCATGCTATGCACCTTTCATAGTCAACTTTTATGGTATGCAGTTCAGGATCGCGGTATATTGCCTTCCTGCCTGTTCCGGGCGCCGGACCTACCGGACAGGCCTGAATGCAGGGCACATCACTGCAAAGAAAACAGGTTACCGGCACATCAACATCGGGATTATAATGCCAGACCCTGATATTTGATTTTTCAGGATTCCCAAGACCCCTAAGCCGTTGTCCGTCAATTTCGATCCTGTTCTGTACCGACGAACAAACCGTCTCACAGGTACGGCAACCGGTGCATTTATCAAAATCGACAAATATTGCCTTAATCTGGTTCTGTCCGCTGACCTGTGCACCGATCAGTCCGACTCCGCGGAAAACTGCAATGGCTCCGGCCCCTATTGAAAGGTTACGGACAAATGCTCTTCTGCTTTGCGATTCTTTCATTTTCATGCTTCAACTGTTTCGTGTTCCCAAAGAACCAAATTTAATGAAAAAGTAACAATAGCTTCACCCTGACATGCCCTTTTCTCCTTAAAAATCAATAAATTTGTCTTCACAAAAAACCGGCATGACAACGAAACCTACAGCAAACCAGAAAATTGGAATACTTACCGCCGGGGGTGACTGCCCGGGTATCAATGCAGCGATAAGAGGTATTGGAAAGACTGCCATTGTCAAATACAATATGCAGGTCATTGGTATCTCTGATGGCTTTACTGGTCTGATAAACAAAGAGTTCATAGAATTGAACGAGAATGATCTCTCGGGTATACTTACCCACGGAGGGACTATACTCGGGACGTCACGCGAAAAACCCTATAAGAGTAACGGTAAGGGAAAGCCTGACCTAAGGAAGCCTCTTTTGATAAAGGAGCACTATGAGCAGATGGGCCTCGACTGCCTGGTATGCATTGGAGGCAACGGGACCATGAAAACTGCGAACCTGCTTTCGAAGGAAGGGCTTAACGTTATTGGAATCCCAAAAACAATTGACAATGACGTCTGGGGCACTGACAGGAGTTTTGGCTTTGACTCGGCAGTAAATATTGCTACGGAAGCAATCGACCGTCTTCACTCTACTGCCAACTCCCACAAAAGGATCATGATTATCGAGCTGATGGGTCATAATGCAGGCTGGATAACTCTGTATGCAGGCATTGCGGGTGGTGGAGACGTTATACTCATTCCTGAGATAGACTATTATGAGGAAAAGGTTGCTGAATATATTTTGAAGAGAGCAAATGAACGCAAAGCCTATTCAATAGTAGTGGTGGCCGAGGGTATCAGGGTTCAGGGAAAAGAGAGATCTGCTGCCGGCTATATTTCGAAAGTGATAAGCGAACTTACAGGGATTGATACGAGGCAGACAGTTCTGGGCTATATACAGCGCGGAGGCACTCCCTCCCCGATGGACAGGATACTGGCAACGCGTTACGGATCGGCAGCCGCGGACCTGATAGCTGCAAAGAAATACGGAATGATGGTGGCCATGCGCAATAATACCATTACCAGCATCCCTCTGAGCGAAGTGGCGGGCAAAACCAGGCTTGTCGAACCTGACAATCCTCTTATATCCAAGGCGGTTGGTATGGGTACAAGCTTCGGGTTTTAAAAGAGTCTGGGTTCCAACCTCATTTTGAACCATTTAAAGTAATACGGATGAAGAGACTGATATTTGTAAGACACGGTAAGGCAGAAGATCATGAAACAGCGGCAGGCGACTTTCAGAGATCGCTGACCGGAAAGGGTAAGTATGTATCGTCACAGATGGCAGTCAGAACAGCCAAAAGAGAGAAGGGAGAATTGACAATCGTGAGCAGTCCGGCCTTCAGGGCAATCGAAACTGCCCTGATATTTGCCGGCGTTCTGAAAAGCAATTATGATGAAATAGTTGTGCGTGAAGCTATTTACGGATCTTTTGGTCTTGATGCACTTATCCATTTGCTGAGGGAGATGGGCGACGACAGGCAGACGGTAATGCTTTTCGGCCACAATCCCTCCTTCTCGCTTCTTGTAAACCACTTCTCGGGCAATAACCGTGGTTTTATGTCCAAGACAGGAGTGGCATGCTTTGAATTTAACACTGACAGATGGGAGAATATCTCAAAATCAAATGCAGAAATGGCTTACTTTTTGAACCCCGATGGCTCAACAAACTAGGAAATACACACCAAAGGAAGTAAGCTGGCTCTGGTTCAATGAGCGGCTGCTGCAGGAAGCTGAGGATGAGTCAATACCCCTTGGTGAACGTTTCAGGTTTCTGGGGATCTATTCAAATAATCTTGATGAATATTTCAGGGTAAGGGTAGCCACCCTCAAACGGCTTTCAACCCTTGGTTCCAAATCAGTTAAAGTGTTGGGGTATGATGCTGCCGGAACCCTGAAAGAGGTACAGGATATAGTGCTTGTCCAGCGCAAGCGCTTTGACAGAATTTTCAGTCAGTTAACAAAGAAGCTGGCTAAAAAGGGGATTAGCTTTGTCAATGAGAAACAGCTTAGCCGGGAACAGGCTGACTGGGTAGCCGACTATTTCCACAAGGAGGTCAGGACACGACTGATGCCGTTCATGATAGAAGAGGGGTCGGGACTTCCCAACCTTAAGGACGATGGAATTTATCTGGCCATCAGCCTCACCAAACATGGCTCTAAGAAGAAGCGGTACAGTCTGCTGGAAATACCTTCAAAGGTGCTTCCCCGGTTTGTGTCACTACCTCAGTGTAACAAAAAGAACTGCCTTATCTTTCTTGACGATATTATCAGATTCGGATTAAAGGAGTTGTTTTTCATCTTCGACTTTGATGAAGTTTCGGCTTATACGATAAAACTCACCAAGGATGCGGAACTCGATATTTCAGACGATATATCGGAATCTTATATTGAGAACGTAATACGGAGCCTTCAGCAGAGAAAGAAAGGTACACCTGTAAGGTTCATTTATGACCATGAAATGCCTGACGACCTGTTGAAACTGGTCACCAGGAAACTTAGCCTTGGGAAAGACGACGTGATCATTTCTGGATCGAGATACCACAATCTTAAGGACCTGATGGGGCTTCAAAAGCTTAATGATCCTGATTTCTATTTTGCGCCGCTAACCAACGTTAATCACCCCGACCTCGAGCCGGGAAAAAGCATCCTTTCCACCATCAGGAAGAAAGATATTATGCTCTTTTTTCCCTATCACTCCTTTGACTATATTATAGACCTTCTCAGGGAGGCATCAATAGACCCATATGTCTCATCTATACAGATTACCCTTTACAGGCTTGCCCGCAATTCATCGGTTATTAATGCACTCCTCAACGCGGTTCGTAACGGAAAGAAGGTCACTACGGTAATGGAACTGCAGGCGAGGTTCGATGAGGAGGCTAACATCTACTGGGGTAACAGGCTGAATGAAGAAGGTGTCAAAGTGATTTACGGTGTGCCCGGACTGAAAGTGCATGCAAAGCTTTGCCTGATAACCAGGGTACGCGACGGTTCAATACAGAGATACGCATGCGTAGGAACCGGTAATTTCAATGAAGAGACTGCGAAGGTCTATACCGATCATATTCTGATTACTTCGGATAAAAAGATAACGAACGAAGTCCTTAAGGTCTTCAATTTCTTTCATGCGAATTACAAAAAGGACAATTTTTACCATCTTGTCCTTTCTCCATTTTACCTTCGGAATAAGATATCGCTGCTGATCGACAATGAAATAAAAAATGCCACGGCTGGCAGGAAGGCCTATATATATATCAAACTCAACAACCTCACCGATAATGAGATAATTGAACATCTTTACAAGGCTTCAGATGCAGGCGTCGACATACGTCTTATGATCAGGGGCATGATCTCGATCGTGCCGGGCATCAAAGGTGTCAGTGATAATATACGTGCTTCGGGGATAGTTGACCGCTATCTTGAGCACACGCGTTTTATGATCTTCTGTAATGACGGAAATGAGGAATGCTATATCAGCTCAGCCGATCTTATGACGAGAAATATTGACCGGAGAATAGAGGTCACCTGTCCGGTCAGAGATCATGCCCTGAAGCAGGAACTGAAGGAGATATTCAGAATACAATGGCGTGATAACGTAAAAGCCCGAGAAATATCTGCTACCGGAACCAACAGGATGGTAAAAAACTCACGTGATCGCAACAGGTCTCAGGAAACGATCCGAAATTACCTGAAAGGTACAGGATCAAATCCCAGCGAAAATGAGGATAAAACCAGCCAGTTACCTCCAAAAGGTTCCAGATAATAAAGCATTTAAGCAGAGTGACTATCTTCCGTTTATCCAGTTCAACACCTTATCAGACATCGGCTTCTCCCTGGGTGGTATTACTTCGGCCAGGTTGCCTTTCTCGTCTATAAGGAATTTCTGGAAATTCCAGGATACATTTGCGTCCATCACCCCGTTAAGATCCTTTGTTGTAAGCCACTCATAAAGAGGGTGAATATCTTTACCCTTAACCGATATCTTACTCATCATCGGAAAGGTTACACCGTAGTTTTGTGAACAGAATTCCTGTATTTCCTCGTCTGTACCGGGCTCCTGGTTCATGAAATTATTAGCCGGGAAACCGATTATTACAAAGTCACCAGAGCCGCTAAAATTTTTGTAAAGCTCCTCCAACTCCTCATATTGTGGGGTCAAACCGCACTTGGAAGCAGTATTGACTACCATAACTTTCTTGCCTTTCAGGCTGCCCAGATCGAAATCAGTTCCGTCAATTGCCTTCACTTTGAATGAGTAAAACGCCGATTCGGACTGAGAGAAAGCGGTAGAAGCAGACAATGTTAAAGCCATTAAAAAAAGTGTTAGTTTCATCACCTAAAGTATTATGTTATTTTTAT
>JAWOIF010000131.1:0-7729 GCA_046484805.1 Bacteroidales bacterium | reverse complement strand
CTACCCAGGAATGGGCATTATTGTTGGTGACCTGATAGACGCCGGTTTCCACACCATTCTCATCTTCCAATTGTTCCCCTTCGTTAAACCCCTTTACCCAGCGCGCCGGAGGGGTAAAGAATCTAAAGTGAGCTAAAATACGGTAAACGGTGTCCGGTGTCCGTTGGGTCCGGAGCAAATCTAAAATCTTAAATCGTTAATCTTATATCGTCTATCCGCCCTGACCCCCTTCTCCGTCCGCACCACCGTGCAGCACTCCGTTTCCAGGTCGTGCTGGAACATCAGCACATAATCATTCTCCGCCGCCTCCTCAAGCAGTGCACTCTTCTCGCTTATAGTCTTCAACTGGTCGAGGTCGTAGCTCATATTCCACAGAAGCGGTATATGAGCAGAGGTTGGTATCAGGTCAGCAGCAAAAACCAGCTTGCGACCACCGAGATCAACAACAGGTATTATCTGTCCCGGAGTATGGCCATCGGCTATCCGAAGCTCAACGCCGTCACACAGTTGGGTTGGTTCGTCAATAAGTCTCAGCCGGCCGCTCTCCTGCATGGGTAAAAGGTTTTCACTCAGATAAGAATCTGCCTCACGCAGGTTCGGATTGATGGCCCACTCCCACTGCCGCTGGCTCACAATATAATCAGCATTCGGAAACACCAGCTCATAGCCGCTCCCCCCTGCACCACGTCTCACTCCTCCCCCGCAATGGTCAGAATGAAGATGTGTCAACAGCATATCTGTCACATCCTCAGGTCTGTACCCCGCCTTTGCCAATCCGCCCAACAGCCCGTCACCTCCATTCAGATAAACATGCCTGAGGTACTTCTCACTCAGCTTGTCGCCATAGCCATTATCGACAAGAATCACCCTGCTGCCGGTATCGATCAGCAGCGACCGTATGGCCCAGTTGCACAGGTTACTCTCATCAGCCGTCACCACGCGGCTCCACAGCGCCTTCGGCACAACCCCGAACATCGTCCCGCCGTCAATTTTGAAATTCGTGATATGAATCGAATAAATCTTCATAATTATCTTCGTATTTTTGAGCCCTTCCCTAAATAAACAAAGGAAGCTGATAATTAGTTTAATCATCAAAACTATAAAAATTTGGCCGGAACCGAAACCACCATGGAACGAATACACTTCATAGCGATAGGAGGAGCCGTAATGCACAACCTGGCAATAACGTTGAAAAAGAAGGGCTGTGAGGTGACAGGATCGGATGACGAAATCTACGAACCCGCAGCATCGCGCCTTGCGGAACACGGACTCCTGCCTGAACAAATGGGTTGGTTCCCTCAAAACATTTTGCCCGGCACCGGCCGCATAATCCTTGGTATGCACGCCAGGGCCGACAACCCGGAGCTACTTCGTGCCCTTGACCTGGGACTAACGATCAGTTCATTCCCAGAATTCCTCTACGAACAGACCCGCAAAAAAAAGCGTATCGTTGTCGGTGGAAGCCACGGCAAAACCACCACCACGGCAATGATAATGCACGTGATGAAACATAACGATATTAAGTTCGACTACATGGTGGGCTCGGCAATAGAAGGCTACGACACCATGGTATATCTCGACAGTGACTCTGAAATCGCCGTCTTCGAGGGAGATGAATACCTCTCTTCGGCAATCGACCGGCGTCCCAAGTTTCATCTATACCACCCCGACATCGCAATCATTAACGGCATCGCCTGGGATCACATGAATGTATTCCCCACCTGGGAGGGTTATGTCGATCAGTTCCGCATTTTCTCAGAAATGATCACCCACGGAGGCACTCTCGCATACTATGAAGGAGACACCAACGCTGCCGCCATTGCTCAGGCAGCCCGACCAGACATAATCAAAAAACCCTACGGTATACACGCTTACCTGCAAAACCGTGCCGGGGTATTTGCGGTAACCCGTAACCGTACAGTCGCGGTGCCTTTCTTCGGAGACCACAACTTTCAGAACCTCAGTGCCGCATATGAAGCCTGCCAGACAGCCGGTTTGACAGACGATCAGTTCTATGCCGCCATACCCTCCTTTCCCGGAACCTCCCGCAGGCTGCAAAAGCTGCGCGATGACGAACATATTGTCGTGTTCCAGGATTTCGCCCACGCCCCTTCAAAGGTAAAGGCCACAATCGATGCCGTAGCCGGCGCCTACACCAAAAGGAATATCGTGGCAGTGCTTGAACTGCATACTTACAGCAGCCTGAACGAAAAGTTCATAGGCCAGTATGCCGGAACAATGGACAGTGCTACAAAAGCATTCGTATATTATAATCCGCACGCCCTGCAGATGAAAAAACTTCCAAACCTGTCAAGAGAGGAGGTGGCTGCAGCATTCCGGCACAGGGATATATTTGTAACGGATAACTCCGAAGAGCTTTTCAGTGCCGTTACCAATGCCGTCAATTCAAATTCAGCACTTCTGCTTATGAGCTCGGGCGATTTTGACGGTGCCGATCTCAAAAAGATTACCGAAACCCTTTAACAGAGAAATAGATGGAATTCAACGACTACCTGTTCGCATTTCTGCTCACCCTTTTCGCCGGCCTTGCTACCGGCATCGGAAGCACACTTGCCTTCTTTGCAAAAAGGACCAATACCAGGTTTCTCTCTGTTAGCCTGGGATTCTCTGCCGGTGTAATGATCTATGTCTCATTTGTCGAAATATTCTTCAAGGCACAGGTCTCACTGGCCGAAGCACTCGGCGAAGATAAGGGATGGCTCATAACAGTGCTGGCCTTCTTCGGGGGCATCGCCCTGATAGCATTGATTGACAGGTTTATCCCTTCAGAGGAAAACCCACATGAGGTTAAGAAGATTGAAGAAGCACAGGAAGGAAAGTACAAGCACCGCCTGATGCGCATGGGACTATTCACAGCCCTGGCCATTGGTATACACAACTTCCCGGAAGGACTGGCAACCTTTGTTGCAGCGCTGAAAGATCCGCAGATTGGCGTCGCCATTGCCATAGCAGTGGCCATTCACAACATACCCGAGGGTATCGCCATCTCCGTTCCTGTTTACTATGCAACCGGAAGCAAGAAAAAGGCATTCCTGCTTTCTTTTCTCAGCGGACTGGCTGAACCCGTTGGCGCGGTAGTCGGATACCTGATACTGTTTCCGTTTATGAATGAAACAACATTCGGAATTCTCTTCGCAAGTGTTGCCGGTATTATGGTATTCATATCGCTCGACGAACTACTGCCCGGAGCTGAGAAGTACGGCGAACATCATCTATCAATATACGGACTGATCGCCGGTATGGCAGTGATGGCAATAAGCCTGCTCCTGCTGCGTTAAAAGGATGTTATTCAATGCAGACATTTAAAAAAGAAAAGATAATTTTTATTAAATTTGCACCCCGGTATGCAGCAACCAGCAACCAGCAAAATAACGAACACAAAAAACTTACATCTCATGAAAAAAGCACTATTCATCACGATTCTTGCCCTCGGAATGGCAGTTGCCGCCAACGGACAGGATTATAAAACAGCACTGGGCCTCAGGGCCGGACTACCCTACGGACTTACCGTAAAGCATTTCGTTAGCCAGAAGAATGCATTCGAAGGTATACTTGCGAGCAGCTGGGGCGGTTTTGTAATTACCGGACTCTATGAGAATGTCCACTGGACAGGCAAATATCCCGGACTGAACTGGTTCTGGGGCTTTGGTGCCCATGCCGGCTTCTGGGATAGCAGTCCATATTACACTAACGTGGATGTTGGTATCGTAATAGGCGCTGACTTTATAATCGGACTGGAATACACCTTCGACGAGATCCCATTGAACCTCTCGCTCGACCTGCTGCCAAGCTTCAATATTATCGGTCATTCAGGCTGGAACGGCATCAACGGAGGCCTTTCTATACGCTACGTATTCTAAGAAATAGAGGACTTTTGCGATACTGCTGGGAATGCTTCGTTTTTTGAAAAAATATTTTGCAGTTTCAAAAAAAAGTGATTCCTTTGCATCCGCATTTAAAAAGTTCTTTGACGCTCCGTTCGTCTAGGGGTTAGGACGCCAGGTTTTCATCCTGGTAACAGGGGTTCGATTCCCCTACGGAGTACCAAACGTAAATATTAACTCAGTATGGCAAACCACAAGTCATCAGTAAAAAGGATCAGGCAGACCGAAACCCGTAAAACCGGAAACAGCTATCATGCAAAGACAATGCGTAATGCTGTCAAGGTTCTTCGTAATACAAGCAGCAAAAGTGAGGCTGGGGAATTACTTCCCAAAGTAGCATCGATGCTTGACAAGCTTGCCAAGAAGAATGTGATACACCCCAACAAGGCTGCAAACCTCAAGTCGTCGCTTACAAAGCACGTACAGGGTCTCGAATAATAACGACCTCAGGATATCAACAAGACCGTTTCAGAAATGAGACGGTCTTTTTTTGTTACAGGGTACAGGGTACAGGTTTCCAGGGTATTTCTATTGGATTAAATGCTTTTCCGGCCTCATATTTTTCGGGAAAAAGAATCGGAGTGAAGGTCAATGATTCAGGCTGGCTTCAAGTTACTATAAAGGAGAGCATTACTGCCTGAACCCGACGTTTCGAGGAAATGTCGGGAGAGTTGTAACGCGGTGCACCTGACGAGCTGACGGATCCCAAAAAAATCTGGAGCCTTGACTTTTTTGTTACTTTTTTTGTCAAGACAAAAAGTAATAATTCTTAAATTAGAGTCGGAATAACATCTCGCTTCATGGGAATCAAAATCACCGAGTGGGCCCCCTCCGACCGACCAAGGGAGAAACTCATCGAAAAGGGAGCCGCAGCCCTCAGCGATGCTGAACTGCTGGCAATACTGATCTCTTCCGGGACAAAAAGCAAATCGGCCGTCGATCTGGGACGCGAACTTCTGGCGCTCGCCGGTAATAATCTCAACTCTCTGGGTCGTCTGGGAATACCGGAACTCAGGACTTTACAGGGCATTGGCGAAGCCAAGGCTGTTACCATAGCTGCTGCCCTCGAACTTGGCCGTCGCCGCAAACTGGCCGAAGCCCCCGAAAACGGGCAGATAAAATCCTCAGCCGATGTCTTCAACATCTTCCATCCCCTGCTGAGCGACCTTAGCCATGAAGAGTTCTGGATACTCTTCCTCAACAGGTCGAACAAACCCATTAACCGCATGAAGATCAGCCAGGGAGGCATCAGCGGCACGGTAACCGACGTGCGCATTATCATGAAAAAAGCCGTAGAGAACCTTGCATCGGGACTGGTCGTCTGCCACAACCATCCGTCGGGCAACAACAACCCCAGCGAATCAGACATCCAGATAACCCAGAAGATCCGCGAAGCAGGAACCCTGCTCGATGTCCAGCTCCTCGACCATATCATCATAGCCGGCTCAGCCTACTACAGCTTCGCCGATAACGGGTTACTTTAGAATGGAGAAGGACAAATATCTACCCCTAATATTAAGATGGGGAACGTTGCCATGCGCTTATGCTGATTTCTGAAAGTTATCACAACATTGAAATTAAGTAAATATTTATTTACCTTTGTAAAACCATAATCACGATGAAATGCTCTGAATTACTCAGACTTCTGAAAAGAGACGGATGGTATCAGGTATCACAGAGTGGATCACATATAAAACTAATGCATGAAACAAAAGAGGGAATAATTATATTCCCAAATCACGGATCTCAGGAATTGGGCAAAGGATTAGAAATCAAGATAAGGAAATATGCAGATCTGAAATAAGGAGGAAATTATGAAATCATCGAGAAAAAGAGTCGTCTATATACTTGAAAAAACTAAAACCGGTTTTTCAGCCTATGCATCAGATTATCCTATTTTTACGACTGGGAAGTCAATCCCCGAACTGTTAGAAAATGCTTATGAGGCAGCAAATATGTTTTTTGGCGAAGAAGATACCCGGCTAACTCATATCGACATTAATTACGAAATCGATTTTGAGCAATTCTTTAAGTATTACAGAGTACTCAATTCCAAATTCCTGGCCGAAAGAATTGGAATGAATCCCACCCTTTTATCGCAATATGTTCAGGGAAGAAAAAAACCATCAGATAAACAGCGTGACAAAATACTCTACGGAATACACAAGATAGGACAGGAACTCTCTGAAATTAATCTTGTTCAAGAAAAGAAGGAGCTTCCTATTACAAAATGACGGCTAGGCACTGAATCCTAAAGGTCCTTCTTGACGTACTCCTCCTCGACCATATAATAATAGCCGGTTCAGCCTACTACAGCTTCGCCGACAACGGCCTGATCTAATTACCGGTAATAGCCTCGCAGGAACCTTCTCCCGGAATCAAACCCCTCTCCTTTCGAAAATATAATAAAGGTTGCCTTGCCGATTATGTCATAATCAGGCACCGGACCGAAAAACCTTGAATCATGACTCGCATGCCTGTTATCCCCAACCATGAAGTAATAATCGTGTTTGAATGTATGGTTGTCAGTTTGTGTGACTGGTTCTCCGTTCACTACATCAGTCCTCCTGATCTCAAAGAGGGCTTCCAGTTTGCCATAGAGTTGTAACGATTTCTCATCCCATACTATCTCCATTCCCTTGCAGGGCAATATATATGGCCCCCAGTTATCAATATCCCAGCCCAGGGAATCAACGCCCGGATATACCTTCCAGGCAGGTACTTCAGGGCCGCCTCTTTTTACTTTAACAGCATCAACAACCACTCTTCCGTTCACTAAAATATCACCTCTCCTTATCTCCAAAGTATCCCCCGGCCCGGCAACACATCGCTTAATAAACGCCTCAGTCGTACCAGGCTTGTTAAACACAACCACATCATTTGCAGCAGATGACCTGTAACCCTTAAGCCTGGATGGGATTCTTGTAATACTGTAAATATCAGCCGGTCTCCCCTTAATCAGCCAGTATCCAACCCCCACCCATGGAATATCGTAAACCGAAGTTGGCAACAGCGGACCGTAAATTAGCTTGTTTACCCAAACATAATCCCCGGGAACCAGGGTATCCCTCATTGAGCTTGAACCCACATTATAAATGCCAAAGAAGAATAGTCTGACCACTATTGCTAAAACCACTGCGATAAGAAAGAGCAAGGGGGTCTTAAGAAATCCGATCCTCCTTAAAAAGGGGTAATCACTCCACCTTAATGAAAGAAGCAAAAATACCGCAATAGCGATAAACATAGACACTGAAAGCCAATACATGCCTGCTGCCAGAGTAATCATTACACCTATTGTAAATATTGCAGCTACAACCTTCTTCATAGCCTTTCTTAAACAAAAATTGAGGTTGTTAATCTAAGTAAAGATATTCTGAAAAGTTGAAAATATAGCGGTAATTTACCATTTCGGGTGTGCCTCTGTATTTTGTACAGTATTTTTAAATATTTCATGAATTCCTTTGTAATTTCCGTTTTTTTTTTTTTATTTTTGTAATTATCTGATCTGCAATCAGTGACTGATAGTTGATTTTAGGGATGCTGTCGGCAAAATAGTAAGAGCCGGCCCGAGTGTGAAGAAAAAGAATCAGATATCATTAGGAAGGTCCGGTTATCCGGAGAAGGCAGGAAAAATGCAGATTGTATACGGCATGTTATATTTGGCATCAAGTATATAATTACTGTCTGAATGACAATAAAGTCAAAACAAAAATCCAGGGGCACCATTGCAATAGCAATGGTAATAATTGCCATTCTGGCAATCAACCTTTACTGGTTAAATTCGCGCCGGTTCTACGATGAAATACCATCCCTGGCCGGCAGGA
>JAWOIF010000111.1:0-15626 GCA_046484805.1 Bacteroidales bacterium | reverse complement strand
GAGCCTTGCCGTACTTATCAGCGACAGAATAACATCTCCGATAAGGATGCTGGGTGAAGTGCTGGCTTCGGTGCAGCTTGGCAGGAAGAGCGAGCGTCTGAATTATCCTGCAGGAGATGAGATAGGTGAGCTCGTGAACCAGTACAACAAAATGGTGAAGGAGCTTGAGGAGAGCGCCAGGAGGCTCTCTGTCTCAGAAAGGGAATTTGCCTGGAGGGAGATGGCTAAGCAGATAGCCCACGAGATCAAGAACCCGCTTACCCCGATGAAACTGAATGTGCAGCAGCTTGAGAAGTCATGGAAGGATGGAAAGCCCGGCTTCGAAAAGAAGCTTGAGAAATTTACCCGTAACCAGATTGAGTATATTGACAACCTTTCTTCTATTGCCACTGCATTCTCCAATTTTGCAAGGATGCCCAAGGCTGATCCGGTACAAGTCGATTTGCTTGAGCAGATTAAAACAACACTGGAACTCTTCAGAAATACTGGTAATGTAACCTTCAGGGTAGCCTGTTCGCAAGCATCAAGGATAGTTGTGTTTGCTGACCGCGAGCATCTGAACAGTCTCTTTTCAAACCTTGTCAAGAATGCTATCCAGGCCATACCACATGATCGTGCCGGAGTGATAAAGATTTCTCTCGATATGGCCGGCGACAAAGTAGTTGTGAGGGTTGCTGACAATGGAACGGGTATCTCTGAGGAGAAGAAAATAAGGCTCTTTACCCCTTATTTCACTACCAAGTCGTCGGGTTCGGGACTAGGTCTAAGCATTGTGAAAAGACTGGTGGAAGGGATGGGTGGTGAAATAGATTTTGAGTCTGAACAGGGTAAGGGAACGGTGTTTATTATAACTCTGCCTGTTCTCTATTCCGTTGAGCGTAAAGGATGATTCTTTTCAAAAGTTTAGTCACCTTGTACAATGTATAAATTTAGCTATATTAGCAGACGCTAACCAAAAGCTTACAGGAAGTTGCCTGCCAGAATGAAGATACTGTCTCTCATGCTATTGCTCTATTTAGGCTTTAGTGGTTATTCTCTGGCGCAGGTTGAAATCTCAGGTGTGGTAAACAGCTATGCAAAAGTCACCTCCCTCGGCCCCGATTTCGTAATTGTACCGTCTACCTTAGGTTTTGCTGAAAAAGACACAGTACTGGTCATTCAGATGAAAGGGGGGGTTATCTATACTCCTGATCCAACTGACGGGAACTATGGTCTTCTAACAGATTATGTAGGTTCTCCCGGGTTATATGAGTTTCTCATTGTTGACCAGGTGATAGAGGCCGAGAGTAAGATTGTTTTTATGGCCAATCTGATAAATAATTACTCTGTTGATGGCTTTGTTCAGATTGTAAAGGTAAGATCGGTATCGTCGGCACGTGTCGACGGTGAACTGACCTGTGAGCCATGGGACCCTGTTGCGGGCACCGGAGGAGTGGTAGCATTGATAGTCGGGGGTAAACTTGAGCTACTGGAGAACATAGATGTTGCCGGAAAAGGGTTCCGGGGAGGATTAATATCAGAAGGCAGTAATATCTGTATCGATAGTGATCCGGCACGGAATTATTATTATTATGACAGTTCATCGAACCTAAGTGGTTTCAAGGGAGAGGGTATTGCTGTAATGAACGAAACCCTGGTCCCTCTTTTACCAGCATATGCAAAAGGCAAGGGACCCAACTACACCGGCGGAGGTGGGGGTAACGGCCGCTTTGCAGGCGGCGGAGGTGGCGGTCATGTAGGTATTGGCGGTATAGGAGATAAGGAAGCCAGCAGTTGCAGTGATGTTTTTGGGTCGGGTGGAGCTAAAACATGGGACATAGTAGCCTTTTCCACCAGCCTTTTTCCTGGCAGCGGTGGTGGTGCTTCAACCTACTTTGGTGCCGGTATTGCATCTCCAGGAGGTAATGGAGGTGGAATGGTTATAATTATTGCTGACGAGATAGAAGGCAATGGTTACTCAATAAATGCCAACGGATCTGCTCCCCTTTTTCCTGCTTCGGGCGAAGCTGGTGCCGGTGGTGGCGGTGCCGGAGGTTCTATAGCAATTTCAACAGATAAATTCGGCAGTAGTAATTTAAGGCTGGAAGTCAGGGGAGGAAATGGCGGAGCGGCTGCAGCAGGAGGTAATGGAGGAGGTGGCGGCGGCGGCCGTATCTGGATAAAACCCTCATCAGCACCTGGAAATGTGGTTGCTGATTTTACCAGGGGAGTCGCCGGAGGCGGGTTTGCAGCGAACGGAACCAACGGAGAAACAAAATTCGAATACCCTGCTGTCCTGAACGGCTTCCTTTTTAACTCAATCAGATCGTTTGTGACAGTCTCAGATATCGATTCCATCTGCTACGGACAGATACCACCCAAACTTCTTGGAACCGATCCGGTCGGCGGAATGACGCCATACTCCTATCAGTGGCAAAAGAGTTACGATTCAATTACCTGGATAACCCTCACCAATACAGAGTCACCCGGCGTGAATTTCACTCCCTACGATGCCGAAACTGGTACTCTGTGGTTCCGGCGTGTTGTAACGGACAACACCCCCGTTACTCCTCTGGTTGACATCAGCAAGGCGGTTAAGATCATCGTGCAGCCTCTTATAACAGATAATATTGTAGGGCAGGATACTATCATTTGTTTCGGTCAGGACCCGCTGGAACTGAAACACTACAATTCCGGGCCGGGCGGAGGTAACAATATTTATAGTTATGAGTGGAATGAGAGCTCAGACAATGTGGCTTTCATCCCGGCAATCAATGTTAACAATGCTTCGTCATACGATCCTCCGTCACTTACCGCAACAATGTACTATCACAGGGTTATCACCTCAGGTCGGTGTGTTGATACTTCAAATGTGGTTACGGTAACTGTTTTGCCACTGATTTTAAATAACACAATTGCTGCCGATCAGGTTATATGCCGTAATGAGCTTTTTGCTGACCTTACAGGATCAACACCGGCAGGAGGTGCAGGAGCCGGAAGTTATACCTACCTCTGGTTATCGAGCGATGACGCCACAAGCTGGGGCGTTGCAGAGGGAATCACAGGGAGTATCAACTACGATCCTGTTGAATTATCTGCCAAATTCCCCGGGACACAGTACTTCAGAAGAGCTGTTTTTTCAGGTCTGAACGACTGTTGTGCCGATACATCTTCAACCGTAACTCTGTTAATGCATCCGCTGATTACTGACAATACCATTTCCATTCTTGGTGGCACCACACTGGAGATATGCTTTGAGGGTCTACCGGCTATTATTGCCGGACTTCTTCCCGGCGGAGGTGATGGTTTGACATATACTTATACATGGCAGGACAGCACCAAAGGCCAGTCATGGACAGACTTACCAGGATTCATCGATTCTGATGCAGTTGGTTTTCAGCCACCTCCCCTGCAGGACAGCACAAGTTACCGAAGAATAGTAAGATCATCAGCCTGTGCCGATACCAGCAATGTTATAAGAATATTTGTTCACAAACCTGTTGCCGATTTTGCAGTATCGCTTATTTCAGGAGTGGCCGATACAACCATCTGCAGTGGAGCTACTCCGAATCTTTTGCTGGGTGAGGACGCAACGGGAGGGGATGGATCAAATTACCTGTTTCAGTGGAAACAATCGTCTGACAATATTGACTGGTCGGCAAATGCTCCCGGAATATCAGACGGACGCGACTATCAGCCACCGGCAAACATGACAGCGACTCTCTTTTTCCGCAGGGAGACATCGTCTGGCGAATGTCAGGCTGTAAGCAATGTAATAACAATTAATGTCCTCCCCCCTATTGGCAACAATCTTATGCCGGCAGGTCAGACAGTCTGCTACAACTCTGTTCCGGCAATAATCAATGCATCAACACCCACCGGAGGGTCAGGCACATACAGCTACCTGTGGAAAATCTACAACGTTGTTGGAGATACATGGGATGACGCCCCGGGTGTTAATAATCAGGAAGATTACCAACCCCCTGTCGTTACTGTACCCACGCAGTTCAGGAGGCTCATTTTCTCAGGCCCGGCAGATTGCTGTTTCGATGAATCATTACCCGTGGAGATAGGTATTTATGATCTGCCGACGGGCAGCATTGTATCAGCAGATGTATCAATATGCCAGAAAGATATTACTGCCGGAATAACCCTTACCCTTGATGGTGCATGGCCCCTGACAGTAGTGCTTGATCCGGGTTCGGTCACATTGCCGGCAGCGTCAGCATCCCCCTTCACTGCAAACGTAACCCCCGGAACAACAAAAACATATACAATTGCCTCGATAACAGACGCAAATGGCTGTCAGGCAACAGAAAAGACAGGCAGCTATACGGTAACGGTAATCACCGACCCTGTTGCCATTACAATACCTGATGAGGTTGATGATGTGTGTGGTCTGACTTATGATCTTACCGCCGGAGTGGTTAATGCAGGAACAGGGGCATGGATAATACCCGCAGGAGTACCTGTAGGGACTACTGATGCCGTCAGCCAGGGCGTTAGTCGTGTCACCCTGACGGAAGGGTCCTACGGAACATGGCCGTTCCTGTGGGTGGTGACCAACGAGCAGTGCGCCGATACTGCATCCCTTGATGTAACCTTCTGGCAGGAACCCGATGTTGCTGATGCAGGTGAGGATGTCATCACGGTTCTTGACTTCGTAAGGCTGACAGCCGTCATGCCTGTGAGGTACACACATACAGAATGGAGTTATCAGGGCAATTCTTCCAATATTCTGTTTTCCGATGAAACAGAAAATGATACATGGGTGTCGGGCCTGAATATTGGCAACAATATCTTTGTTTGGCATGTCGGGAATGGTGTCTGCCGCGACACCTCACAGGTAAGGATAACTTATAATCCGGTGCCTGAAGGATTTTCCCCTGATGGTAACGGCATAAATGATTTCTTTGAGATTCCCGGGCTTGAAGAAGTAGACAATGAACTTGTTATACTTAATATGAAAGGAGCCGAGCTGATCAGGTTTACCAATTACAGCAGCCTTACAGGTTACTGGGACGGTAAAGACCGATCAGGAAAGGATGTGCCGGACGGGACCTATTATTACCTGCTGACGGTCAGCAAGGCCAGTTACAGTAGCAGGATAGGCGGATATGTTATTATTAAAAGGAAAAATTATGACTAGCAGGATGAAGCACATAAAACTTCTTCTTGTCCTGCTGATTATTGCATCAGGGTTGTTGCCGGCACAGACATATCCCGGCTTCAGCCAGTATCTGACAAACGGAATGGTCATTAATCCGGCCTATGCAGGATCGAGAGGAACTATGAGCACTCTTTTCTCAATTCGCAAGCAATGGACGCAGATTGCAGGAGCTCCGTTGTTTCAGACCGCTTCCGTTCATACCCCCATGAAAAACAACCGGGTTGCCCTTGGGATGCTTTATAACCGGCAGACTTTCGGAGTTACCGTACTTCAGAATATATACGGCGCTTATGCCTATCATATTCCTATGGGCAACAGCAGACTCTCCTTCGGAATACAGGGCGGGGCTGATATCAGTAATTCAAATTATGTTGGTGTGTATACATCAACGCCGAATGACCCTGCTTTTACCGAGAGCATTACCTCCAGCGTTCTTCCGAATGTAGGAGCCGGTGTATATTTCTACAGTAATTCGGTTTTTCTGGGCGCCTCGGTTCCTGCATTCCTGAGTTACAGGGAATCAGGTTCTTCATCAGGTCTTAAGCTTTATCACTCTGTTCAGAATTATGATATGCTATTCCTTGCAGGAGGGCTTATCACCTTCACTGACGGATTCAGGTTCAAACCTTCCGTGCTTGTCAAGTATTCACTTTCCAAACCAACGGAGGTCGATTTTAACGGTAATTTCATCATAGCTGATTTTTTATGGCTTGGAGCATCATACAGGCTTAACGAACAATCTCTGATAGGAATCATAGAAATGCAACTTACGCAGCAGCTTAAGCTGGGTTATTCATATGACTACCAAATGGGAAGCCTAAGCAGTTTTTCCAACGGAACCCACGAGATGCTGCTAAGATTCGAGTTTGGTTATAAGGTTAGCGCGGCAAGTCCGAGGTATTTTTAGAATGAGGAGAATTGGATTACATATCGCATTGGTAACGATACTCTGTACTATGGGCACTGTACCGGCTAACGGTCAGAATAAGCCCTCGTACAGGATTGACAGGCTGAACATCAGTTCACCCGACTTCAGTGATATTGCACCCGTCATATTCCGTGACGGTCTAATCTTCTGCTCGAACAGAAAAAACAGTATTTTCAGGGATAACCGTACATGGGATGACAACAGGGTATATAATATCTATTTCGCTGAGAAAGAGGAATCGGGTCGCTTCCGTAATCCGCGTCTCTATTCCGGGGCACTCGCCTCAGAAATAAGTGAAGGGCCCCTCTGTTTTTCACCCGATGGCAGTACTGTCTATTTTACACGCAACATGAAAGAAGGAAGGGCAATAAGACGCAGGAACCAGAAGAACCTTCAGGGGATATTCATTGCCGACCGGCAGGGAGACAGATGGATAAATATAAGGCCTTTTGAACATAATAATCCTGACTATAATGTCGGGCATCCTGCCTTGAGCAACGATGGTAATATCCTCTTTTTCTCTTCTGATATGCCCGGAGGGAAAGGGAAGTCAGACATATGGTACAGTGAATATAAGGATGGTCAGTGGGGTCAGCCTGTCAATGCCGGTAAAGTAAACAGTGCGGATGCAGAGTTGTACCTCAGTATGCATCATTCGGGACGTCTTTACTTTTCATCTGACCGGCCTCCCTTGCGACCCGGTTCATTCGGAGGAATGAACATCTATTACACCATGATGAATGAGGGCGACTGGGCTGACCCTATTATGCTTGCAGAACCTATAAACTCAGAGGCTGACGACTTTTCATTTACGGCATACGATGACGGCCAAAGCGGTTATTTTACTTCCACAAGGAGGAGGCATGATGATCTTTACAGTTTTGTTTCCGTGATTATAAGAAAGGATGACTGCAAACCTCAGGAGGAGAACAGTTTCTGCTATGAATTCTTCGAAGTGAATGCTGTAGTATATGATACAATTCCGTTCGAATTTGAGTGGGACCTGGGCGATGGCAACAGGAAAAGGGGTGTAAGAGCCGAACACTGTTTTGATGGCCCTGGCACATATATTGTCAGATTGAATTCAGTGAACCTTATTACCGGGGAAGAGATGAAGAATGAGGCAACAATTGAACTTGTCATTGAGCTGATTGAACAACCCTACATCACCGGTCCTGACACAGTTACGGTTGGTGAAATGGTGCGGTTCAGCTCTGACGAGACTCATCTGCCCGAATGGAATATTGACCGTTATTACTGGAATTTCGGCGATGAGACGGTTGCGGAAGGAGTACTGGTCCCGAAAAGTTTTTTGATGCCGGGAGTTTTTGATATGCAACTGATTGTAAGTACACCTCCAGACAGTAACGGGGTGATGAGAGAGAGTTGTGTTACAAAAAGGGTGGTTGTGGTCAGGAGACCATGAGAACTATTTATATCTTTACTGCGAATCAGATGGTCAAACAATACATAAAAATATTCCTGTCATCAGTTCTGTTTCTGACTGCTGCATCATGGAGAGTCGGTGCTCAGCCTGTTCCGGGTGAGGCGGAGAACATTCCATATCTGATAACTTTCGGTAAGGATGGTGCTACCTCGTGGGGTGATGATGACTTTTCACAGACATGGTTCTTTACAATACCGGTTGATTACAACCAACCGTTTTATATAAGGGTTTTTGATCCCGATACCGGTGGTGAGCACGATGAAATAAATGGCATATGGGATACACGCATGCGATATTCGGTTTATGGCGGTGCAGAATCCTACACTCATCCAGAAGCGAAGGGTATTGACCCGACCGGTAATTACCACAGTGGCACCCAGCTCTTCTCAAGGGTGTTCGGGGCAGATCCTGCATGGGATAATCGGTGGTATACCTTTGGCCCTCTTAATCCTACTGAGGGAGAATATGTAGCGGAATTTAACAGCTATGTCTTCAAGATCATCTGCGATGGTATTGCGGGGGATGACGGAAATAATTACCGCTACTTCCTCAGCCGTGATGCTGATGCCAACAGACCCATAGAGGGAGCCAACGCATTTACTTACGAGTATACCTTCAGGATGTGGAACGACCATGATAACGTCATGCATATCTATCCTTACGTTGATACTGGCTGTATATACGTCGCGGTATTCAACTTTGACTGGGACGATGACGGTGATATTCTTGTTGTTTCTGAGGTCAGGAAGGGCCAGTTGCTTAAGGTCTCGGGGGAAGATAATTGGATCGAAGACCGGATTAATGTCGATCCGAGGGAGATCGGTAAATCCTATGACTTTCAGTTCCATAAGAGAAAAGACGTGCTTGTAAGGAATAACAATGTGGTGGTACGGGTCGAGAATCAGTATGGAGAGATGCTCCGGTTCTTCAGCGTTCCCATCGGAGGAGTCCCGAGATATAATCCACAGGCGGCATACAAGCCAATTAAAGGAAAATAATACTGATCAATAAGGTGAATATCAGACTACCGATAAATATCCTTGTCCTGTTGCTGACGGTTTTTGCACCGGCTGAAGCACAGAAATACAACTTTCGTCATTTTGCACCCCCGGCATTTTCCGATCCGGTAGTCTATTCGGTTAATCAGGATAATAACGGGTTTATCTGGGTCGGAACCGGCAAGGGTTTGTACAGGTATGACGGGTTTGTTTTCAGACAGGTATGGTTTCCTGACTCTGCTGAGTTAAGGTTTGCAACGGTACTTTTCCGTGGCAGCGACGGAACCATCTGGGTCGGCGGCAGTGACGGAACCCTTCATTTTTCAGATGGTAACAAACTGCTACAAGTAACCGGGGTGGAGTCACAAAGAATCACTGATATTAAGGAAGCCCCCGGGGGAGATATATATGCCATGACGCAGAATAATGGTATTTTCATTGTTCCGGCCAGTGATCGCGAAATCAGTGTAACACATCTTATCCCACCGGAGAACACCTTGTTCTTTTCAATGAATTTTACTGCAGATGGAAGAATATTGGCAGGCACAAGTGATAATCTGCAGGTTCTTTCTGTTTATGAAGGAGGCCTGACAGTTGAATATACGATTGAAGGAATTGAATACACAAGGGTTAATTCCATCATTCCAATGTCCTCCGGAAGTTTTTATGCCGGAACCGAAGATAATGGGATTTTTACAGTTACTGAAACTGCTGACGGGTATATAGCCCAGCCTTTTTCTGACGACGAGGAGTTGGCTTATTTGCGTATTCAGTCACTGTACCGCGATGGTGAAGGCAATATCTGGGTTTCAACCTACGGAGCAGGTGTAGTTAAGATATTTACTGATAATGAGGGCAGAAGAATAACCGGGAAGAGATTCTTTAATCAGGAGACAGGACTGGCAGGCGATGATGTACGGTCGGTATTTCAGGACAGTGAGGGAAATACGTGGATTGCTCTATATGGCTCAGGACTTAACATGCTGGTGTCGGAGGCTTTTACGTTCTACCAACCTGGAAACACACATGATGAAAACAGCATAGTTTATATCGGAAGCAACGGCAAGGAGGTAGTGCTTGGAGCACCTTCAGGCTATCATCTATTCGACCTTTTCACTGGTACTTCAATCAGTTTTGAACCTGTTGCCAGATCGACAGGAGGAGTTCCTGCAACAACATACCTTGCTGAAAGTGACGGAACAGTATGGATTGGCACCGGAGGGGCAGGCTTATTCATTAAGCGCCCCGGTGAATCTGTAAGGCAGTTTTTCAGAACCGCCAATGCCGGTGAAAACTACATTGCCGCCATCACAGAGCATGAGAATAATCTGTGGCTGTCAACCCGCAATGGTGTTATGGTTATAAATAGCAAGACTGGTAGTCTGATACATAAATTCAACACTCTGACCCAACTGCCCCACAACAATATCAATCAGGTATTCATTGACAGGTCCGGAGTGGCTTACGTTGCAACCGAGGCAGGAAACATCTATACTGCTGATATTGAAAGGGGTGTGTCAAGCGGAAGTTCTGAAATAGCAGGCTTGATCAGAAGGAATGTTATACAGGCTTATGCACAATCACCAGACGGAAGTATCTGGATAGCAACTCTTGGTAACGGAGCTTTCAATACCGATAGTAAATCGGTTACAAGCCTGAGTACCCAGGACGGAATGTTGTCAAATTTCTGTTACAGTATTCTGGCCGATTCGGAATCGCTGCTGTGGGTAGGCCATCACCGGGGCTTCTCAAGATTTGACCTTTCGACGGGAACTATGACAGTTTTTTCAACGGCATTTGCAGGAGGTGGTGACTGTAATCTCAATGCCATTTATGAGGCTCCGGGCGGGGAGATCTTCATTGGCACTACCAGTGGACTGATCGTTTATGACAGGAAGAAGGACCTTAAAGGTGCTGTGCCTCCGTATAACAATATCATTTCGATTACAATCAATGACAATGTGTATCCGTGGCAAGATCAGATATTGGTGCCTTATAACCGATACCTGGTTAAGGTTGATTATATAGGAATAAGTCATTCAAATCCCGATCTGGTACGATACAGAACAAAACTCGGGAATTATGATACAGACTGGAGTGAGCCGGTTTCATCCAGACAGATTACATACAGGCTCACCGATGGTGATTTTACCTTTTCTCTTGAGTCCCGGGATGCATCAGGGACTTTAACTCTTACTGAAGAGATGTTCAGGATAATTGTCAGAAAGCCTGTATGGAGAAGGTGGTGGTTTATTATGGGCTGCATCGCATTCCTTACCGGCCTGGTGGTTATCATAATACGTGTCAGGGAAGCAAACCAGAGAAGAATGCGGGAACATCTCGAAAACGAACTCCAGGAGCGTACAAAAGAGGTGGTAAGGCAGAAGGAGGAGATCGAACAGCAGAACTTTGAAATAACTGACAGTATTAACTATGCCAGAAGAATACAGGCAAGCATATTGCCCGATGTTTCCAAACTGAGGGAGTCATTCAGTGATGCCTTCATAATATTTTTCCCGCGTGATATTGTCAGCGGTGACTTCTACTGGTTTGAGAAGCTCAGTGAGGATAAGTTCATACTGGCTTGTGCCGATTCTACGGGTCACGGTGTGCCGGGCGCATTTATGTCAATGATAGGATCAACCCTGCTGCAGGATATTGTAACCCGCAGAAATATAGTCAAACCGTCGGAAATTCTTTCGATGCTTGATGAGCAGATTTTTTCAATACTTAACAGGAATCTCGATGTTGGTGTTTCTAACGATGGAATGGACATGGTGATATGTGAGTTTAATCTTAAGAACAGGCATGTCAGGTTTGCATCGGCCATGAGGCCGGTAATACTTGTCCTTAACGGAGAACCCAATTATATCAAGGGCAATCGCTCTTCGGTTGGTGGAATGGCATTTTCTGAGAAGTATTTTATTGATCAGGAGTATTACCTTTCAGAGGGAGATGCAATATATCTCTTTTCAGACGGGTTCCCTGATCAGTTCGGAGGCAGAGATGGAAAGAAGATGAAAGTAGCCAGATTTAAGAAGCTTATTGAAAGTGTTATAGGTCTTCCCATGGAAGAGCAGGAGGAGTATATTTCTAATTTCTTCCATAAATGGAAGGGTGACCATGAACAGGTAGACGACATACTGTTCATGGGTATCAGATTCTGATAGTTTAACCTCCGGTATAAATCCCGTTGACAGCCACCGGTATTTCACAGGTAGATTCGATATTGCTTTCATTTGTGGCCCTGTCACGAACGTAGAAATCATACATTATGGTGTCACCTGTTTCATAGAAATCGTAAAGGATTGTCACGGTGATTTCCCCTTTGAGAATTTTATTCTGTCCCAATCTTTCCAGATGTGGTATACGATAGGGAGAGGGATAGAGTGGGTCTAGTGGTTCTGCAGGCAGCATCACCCCTTCTGTTTTACGATAGAGGACCAGGAACAGGTTATGGGTTTCCGTGACACCTGAATACCCGGAACTGAGTCCGATATCACCATCTCCATCCTCGAAATAGAAAGTCAGTTTACCTGCCTTTGCATCATTTCCCAGTATATCTGTTGTATCGCTTATAACAAAACTCCTGAATTCAATCCGTGGTTCGGGAGGAAGCTTTTCTATTTCCAGGCAGCTGGTCATAATGAGTACTGATGCTACAGTTGCGATGATTGGTTTTATTCCTCTTGCAGTCATGGCGGAAAGCATTTATTTAATAACCATAATCAGGGGTAATTATTATTTTTTTCTGAAATATATTTTCACGGGAGTTCCAGAGAAATCATATCTTTCCCTTAACTGGTTCTCAATATACCTTTTATAGGGATCTTTTACGTATTGTGGCAGATTGCAGAAGAGTGCAAATGCCGGATAATAGAGCGGAAGTTGTGTGACGTATTTGATTTTCACATACTTGCCTTTAATTGCCGGTGGCGGATTCTTGCCAATTATCTCCTTCATTACCTCGTTAAGCTCTGAGGTGGATATTTTCCTTGTACGGTTGTTATTGACCTTTTCTGTTGTTTCAAGTATATTGAATATCCTCTTTTTCTCGGTTGCCGAGATAAAAAGCACAGGATAGTCGGTGAAAGGTGCGGTTTTCTGTTTAAGCATCTTTTCAAAGTCCCTGGCGGTGTTGGACTCCTTTTCTATCAGATCCCATTTATTGACCAGTACCACCAGCCCCTTATTATTCCTGATGATGAGGGCGAGAATGTTCATGTCCTGTGATTCAAGCCCCCTTGTAGCGTCGAGCATAAGCAACGATACATCAGAGCTCTCTATTGCCCTTACCGACCTCAGTATCGAATAGAATTCCAGGTCTTCATTTATCCTGGCCTTTTTTCTCAGGCCGGCAGTATCGATAAGCAAAAAGGAGTGGTTGTATTTGTTGTACTTGATGTAGATAGAGTCGCGAGTTGTACCGGCAATTGAGGTAACGATGTTCCTGTCCTCTCCCAGAAGAGAGTTGACAAGTGATGATTTGCCAACGTTGGGCCTTCCAACAACGGCAATAACGGGAAGGTCCTCCTCAGGCTTTTCTTCACTTTCAGGAAGTCTTTTAACAACTTCATCAAGAAGATCTCCTGTGCCGGAGCCGTTTGAAGAACTGATCGAAAAATATTCTCCCAGTCCCAGAGAATAGAATTCCGTAGCGGCAAATAACCTTTCAGGGTTGTCAGTTTTATTAACTACAAGTATTGTCTCCTTTGATGATCTTCTCAGTAGTTCAGCCACACCAACGTCAAGATCATGAATACCGTCAATTGCATCGGTAAGAAAGAGTATAAGGTCTGATTCTTCTATTGCTAGTCTGACCTGCTTGTTTATCTCCTCTTCAAACACATCATCAGAGTTCTCAACATATCCTCCTGTGTCAATCACTGAGAATTCGACTCCGTTCCATTCGGCCCTGCCGTAGTTTCGATCCCTCGTGACTCCGCTTTCCTCATCTACGATGGCTTCACGGCTTTCGGTAAGCCTGTTGAAGAGGGTCGATTTTCCTACATTGGGTCTTCCCACTATTGCTACTATTCTGCTCATTTCCGTTGGTTACTTTTTTTTACTGGTATCCGAACTGCTTCAGAAGCCTCTGTTTTTCTCTCCAGTTTTCCGACACCTTCACTCTGAGAGAGAGGAAGACTTTTTTGCCCAGAAAATCTTCAAGTCCATGTCTGGCCATCGTTCCTGTCTTCTTGAGCATTGATCCCCGATGCCCGATTATTATTCCTTTCTGGGTCTCACGTTCAGCGTGTATCACAGCCGAGATATTTATCATCTCATCTGATTCGGTGTAGGATTCTATCTCCACCTCAACAGAGTACGGCACCTCCTTACGATAGTTCAGAAGGATTTTCTCCCTGATGATCTCTGAGGCGAAGAACCTGTCAAAGCGATCAGATAACTGGTTTTCAGGAAAGAAGGGCTCACCTTGTGGCAGCTTTTCGAGTATTGTATTGAGAAGGATGTCGAGGTTGAAATTATGTTTTGCTGATATCGGTATGGCTACAGCCTCCGGTATGATATCTCTCCATTTCTTCAGGATGGCTTCTACTGCAGGCTGTGAAGAGAGGTCAATCTTGTTCACCACAACTATCTTAGGCGCCTCACATTTTAACACCTCATGGAAGAACCGATCTGTATCAAGGGTGTCATCATCAGGAGTTGTTACAAGAATCAGAACGTCTGCATCTTCCAAAACCGACACTGCTGACCTGAGCATAGATTCCTGGAGCTTGTACTTTGGCTTGAGAATTCCGGGAGTGTCTGAAAAGACGATCTGATAATCGGTGCCATTAAGAATACCCAGTATACGGTGACGGGTAGTCTGAGCCTTTGAAGTGATGATTGAGAGATTATGTCCGATCAGGGCATTCATCAATGTTGATTTGCCGACATTTGGGTTACCAAGAATATTTACAAATCCTGATTTGAAACTTTTTTGGTTCACTTTGACATCCCCCTTTTGAGCATAGTTATTTCACTCTCTGTCAAAAACCTATATTTCCCTCTGGGCAGGTTTTTCTTGGTTAGTCCGGCAAAATAGACCCGGTCGAGCTTCCTGACCTTATAATTCATTGTTTCGAACATTCTTCTGACCACCCTGTTCTGTCCCGAATGCAATTCCATTCCCACCTGTGTTTTGTCATCTGTATCTGGCCATGCAACGCTGTCGGCGGCGATTAGTTCACCATCGATCTCTATTCCTTCTGTCAGCCGAAGCATGTCACTTTTTGTAATATCCCTGTCAAGCCAGACGTGATAGATCTTCTTTTTTTTATACCTTGGGTGTGTAAGTTTACCTGCCAGGTCCCCGTCGTTGGTAAGCAGCAGCACTCCTGTTGTTCCCTTGTCGAGTCTGCCAACCGGGAAAATTCTTTCATTACAGGCATTGCGCACCAGATCAATGACGGTTTTTTCGGCATGGGGGTCAGCGACTGTAGTAACGTAGCCCTTTGGCTTATTGAGAAGGATATAAACAAGTGATTCTGCGTTAAGCTTTTTACCTTTATATTTTATCTCATCACTTTTCCTGACCTTTGTGCCCAGTTCATTGACAATCTTACCGTTAACTGTAACATCTCCCCTAAGGATTATCTGATCGGCATCACGCCTTGAACATACTCCGCTCAGGGCAATATATCTGTTCAGCCTGATCATCTCCTCAACCGGCCCGGGGGGCTTTTTCCCGGAATACTTCCTCTTGTTACTTGTTGGTAGCTGTTTTGCAGCCATATATGATTCTGATTTTTCGACTGCAAAGGTACTATTTATTGCCGACAATCAGGGATTGACATTTTTTTCGCAACTTTGCCATTGTAAAAAAACATTCGATGACCCTAATTAAATCAATTTCAGGAATCCGTGGAACTATCGGAGGAATTCCCGGAGAGAATCTTACGCCTGTTGATGTGGTACGTTTTACCTCCGCGTACGGATCGTGGCTCCGGTTTCGTAACAATGGTAAAAGACTAAAGGTTGTTACAGGTCGTGATGCCAGAATATCAGGCCCGGCAGTTGCCTCATTGGTTAACTCGACCCTTATCTCGCTGGGTATTGATGTCACAGATATCGGACTCGCATCAACGCCAACGGTTGAGG
>JAWOIF010000118.1:0-9274 GCA_046484805.1 Bacteroidales bacterium | reverse complement strand
CGCCCTTCTACGCCCTTATACGCCCTTACGCCCTTACGCCCTTACGCCATTCTACGCCCTTATACGCCCATTACGCCCTTATACGCCCTTATACGCCCTTACGCCTTTACGCCCTTCCCATTACCTTACACCCGACACCGCCCAAAATAGGTATTAATAGGTATTAGCATCTGATTGTTTATATCTACTTTTGGGACTTTAAACTTAAAATCGGTCTAATCGTGGATATTTTTGAAAAGATTAAGTCAAACCGTGGGGCTTTGGGACAGTATCAGGAGCAGGCACACGGCTATTTTGCATTCCCCAAACTGGAGGGAGAGATAGCACCCAGAATGAAATTTATGGGTAAAGAGGTTCTTACCTGGAGCCTTAATAATTATCTCGGACTGGGTAACCATCCTGAGATAAGGAAGGCTGACGCCGATGCTGCTGCTGATTACGGTATGGCTTATCCTATGGGTGCAAGAATGATGTCGGGACAGACTTCCACCCACGAGAAATTTGAGAAGATGGCTGCCGAGTTTACCGGCAAGGAAGATGCATACCTGCTGAACTACGGCTACCAGGGAATGGTATCAATAATCGATGCACTGGTTGACAGGCACGATGTGGTAGTATATGACTCCGAATCGCACGCCTGCATCATTGACGGTCTGAGGCTGCACATGGGTAAAAGGTTTGTGTTCCCTCATAATGACATTCAAAGCTGTGAAAAGCAGCTGCAAAGGGCAGAGAAGCTGACACAGGGAACAAAAGGAGGAATTCTCGTTATTACTGAGGGTGTTTTCGGAATGGCAGGTGACCTTGGCAAGCTCGATGAAATAGCTGCCCTTAAGAAAAAGTATAATTTCAGGTTACTGGTTGATGATGCTCACGGATTTGGAACCATGGGTAAAACCGGTGCAGGAACAGGAGAACATTTCGGGGTTCAGGATGAAATCGATATATACTTCGCAACCTTCGCCAAGTCATTCGCGGGCATTGGCGGATTTGTATCGAGCACCAGAGATGTAATCAACTACCTGAGATATAACCTCAGATCACAGATATATGCAAAGTCTTTGCCAATGGCAATGACAATAGGTGCCATCAAGCGCATGGAAATGATGAAATCAAATCCTGAGCTGAAGGAAAAGTTATGGACAATTGTAAACACTCTACAGAAAGGACTGAAAGAGGCAGGCTTAGATCTGGGAAAGACTGAATCACCTGTTACACCGGTATTCCTGAAGGGAGGCATCCCTGAGGCTACACAGGTTACTTTCGACCTTAGAGAGAATTACGGTATATTCTGCTCAATTGTTGTTTATCCTGTGGTACCCAAGGATGTGATAATGCTTCGCCTCATACCTACTGCATCACATAGTCTCGAGGACGTTGAATATACCATTAAGTGCTTCAAGGAGGTAAAACACAAGCTGGAAAACGGACTGTACCCCAGAGAGATAGCTGACTTCACAAAAAAACAACCGGCGACGTAATTGCGATACGACTGCACTTGAATATGCAATAACTTTTACCAGTTAAACTCCTGATTGTTTATTAAGTGGATTTACATTGAAAATGAGAGATAAAACCAGTATAATTATATTACTGAGCCTGTTTATCCATTTTTTCTCCAGTTGCAGGCAACAGTCGGTTGAAAACCTTCAGGTGAAAGTAGATCCACGCCATGAACTCATAAGCATTGTTCACTATATCAGCGAATTTGAAGTGAAAGGATGGCAGCTTAAAACAGTGCTCGATTTTGATTATGCAAGAAGAGCCGAAGCATGGTTTTCCCCCTATAAAGACCATCCGGCTGTAAAAAGTTTCGAAGAACTCAGCCGTAAGGGATTCACTCTTAGCGCACCAATGACAGTAATGCTCTATCTTTCGGAACCTCCTGACCTATTGATAACATATACTATTCCGCAACCAATGTTGAACCGCGCAGGCGGTGAAGAAGCATTTAGTGTCTTTATTTCCCTGTTGGGAGATTTTGCGAAGGAAACCAACTTCGCGGAATTCAGATCAGAAAACAGCGATTTTTATAAATCAATTATCAACCAGTACACTGAAAAGCTCGGCGGCCATGATTATGTAAGCAACCTTGAGCAGTATATGGGTTATAAGCAACACAGCTATAATGTGATTCTTAATCCGCTTCTCGGGCCTTTTAACATAGGTGCAGGTATTTTGCATGCTGACGGACTCAGTGATATATATAATATTGCTGGTCCAAAAACTATTGAGGAAGGAAAGCCTGTGTTCGGCACTGAACACGGAATAAGAAACCTGATATGGCATGAATTTGCACATTCCTATACAAATCCCCTGGCTGAAAAATATCGCACAGAGATGGAAGAATCATCCTCGTTATTTGAGCCAATAAAGGATTATATGGCCAGAAGCGGATATCCTAACTGGATAAATTGTGTTGATGAGCATATAGTCAGAGCAATAAATATTCGTCTTTGCGCCAGGGAAATAAGCGATGATGAAGCCCAGCGTCTTTTTGAATTGGATAAAAAGGCCGGTTTCGTATTTGTTGAGCAGATAGCGGAACTCTTAAAAGAATATGAAGAAAACCGTAATCTGTATCCGGATATAAACCATTTTTATCCACGGATCATCGCGATGTTCAATGAGTTGTCTGCCGAAGGTTGAAGGTACTCCCCCCTTTGAACTGAATCATTTACCCTGCAACAC
Organism: Bacteroidales bacterium; assembly: GCA_046484805.1. Classification (GTDB taxonomy): domain Bacteria; phylum Bacteroidota; class Bacteroidia; order Bacteroidales; family VadinHA17; genus SLNP01. The sequence goes on along the minus strand of JAWOIF010000118.1, from coordinate 6,583 downwards.
CAGCCCTGAACCCCGAGCCTTTTGCCCTACGCAAGAATAGGTACGAGGTTCCGTTTACCGTTTTATTTCACTATTTTTATCCCCGCCTTTCAGAAGCAAAACATGAACTGAAACGCAATGGAGGGAAAACATGAAAAAGAAGAAATTAAGCGATAGAGGAAAGGTTTCCGGCCAGGAATTCCATAAGGTAAACAGGCGGAATTTTGTGCAGTGGTCTTCGCTGATCGGAGGATCGCTGCTGGCAATGCCTGCCTTTGAGGCCCTTGCAGAACCAATAAGGGCGCAAGGCACGGGGCGCAAGGCGCAGGGTGAGATGAACATGACAGTCCACCAGCCCGATGCAATAATCCGTACGGCCTGCCCTGCTCACAACTGCGGGGGAAAATGCCTCCTGAAGGTACATGTGACCGGCGGAGTCATAACCCGTATCGAGACAGACGACAGACCATATGACGGAGTCGATGATCCGCAATTGCGAGCCTGCATGAGGGGCCGTGCTTACAGAAAAAGACAATACCACCCTGACAGGCTCAAGTACCCTATGAAGCGTACCGGCAAACGCGGCGAAGGTAAATTCGAACGCATAAGCTGGGATGAGGCATACACCATCATGCACGACCGCATAAGTGAGACCATCAGCAAATACGGTAACTCAGCCATTTACGTTCCGTACGGAACCGGATCGTACAATAATACGAACGGCCGCTGGCCTGCTGCCCGGCTGATGAACCTCATCGGCGGAGCCCTTGGGTACTATAACAGCTACAGCTGGGCCTGCATAAATATAGCTACGCCATACGTCTATGGAACCCTCAATACCGGTAACCAGCGTCAGGACTGGCTCAATTCAAAGTATATAATCATGTGGGGCTGGAATCCGGCCGAAATGAAGGATGGAACCAACAGCGACTTTTTCATAAAGAAAGCCAGGGAAAACGGTGCAAAAACAGTCTGTATCGACCCAAGGCTGAGCATGAGCGCAGTGGCCCTCGCAGATGAATGGATTCCCATAAGGCCGGGGACCGATACCGCCATGATGAGCGCCATGGCCCACGTCATCATAACCGAAAATCTTACCGATGATGACTTCATAGAGAGATGCTGCGTCGGATTCGACAAGTCACAGATGCCCGAAGGCTACGAAAATGAAGAGTCCTATTCAGACTATATCCTCGGTACACGCGACGGCGTTCCCAAAACCCCGGAATGGGCTGAACAGATAACGACTGTTCCCGCCGAAACAATAAAAAGGATAGCCCGTGAATATGCCACGGCAGGACCTGCCGTACTCTACCAGGGTTACGGAATGCAGCGCAGGGCATACGGTGAACAGGTAGTTATCGCAGGTGCCATACTGGCATCAATAACAGGTAACGTGGGCATACCGGGGGGATGGGCCAGCGGACTAGCCAACCAGGTTGGTGGCGCTCCGTACTGGACAGTCTTCCCGATGGGCAATAATCCGGTCAGTGCAAGGATACCTGTCTACCTCTGGACGGAAGCGATAATAAGGGGTAAGGAGATGACCGCCGAAAAAGACGGCGTTCAGGGTGTGGAAAAACTCGACAATAATATAAAGCTTATCTGGTCGGTGGCGTCTAACATCCTGATTAACCAGCATTCAAATGTCAACCGTACGGCGAAGATACTACGGGACGAAAAGATGGTTGAGTTCATAGCGGTACAGGACAACTTTCTGACACCCTCGGCAATGTTTGCCGACCTTGTTCTCCCGGCATGCACGCAGTTCGAGGTTTGGGGCGTTACCGACGGCTGGAAGTACGGAGAGGAAGTAATGCTTATGCCTCAGATAGTTGAGCCTCCCTTCGAAACAAAGAGCGATTACAGAATATGCGCCGAACTTGCCGAAAGGTTCGGTGTACAGGATGAATATACTGAAGGCCGTAACGAAAAGGAATGGACGCAGTGGATGGTAGACGAGTACTACCGCCGCAGACGATTCCCCGACATGCCGGTATTCAGGCTGTTCAGTGCATCGAATGACGGTGTCTTCGTGAAAAAGGTCGACAAACCACTGGTGGCCTTCGAAGATTTCCGGAAAGACCCTGAGGCAAACCCCCTGCGCACCCCATCGGGTAAGGTTGAGCTCTTCTCAGCGCGGCTCCATGAGATGAAGAATCCGGCTGAGATACCCGCGGTTCCAAAATATATACAGGAGTGGGAAAGTCCTTTCGGTCCCGAAGCAAAAAAGTATCCACTGCAGGCGATGGGGCACCACTATATGTCGAGGGTTCACTCGACACACGACAATAACCCGTGGACGATGGAGGCATTTCCACAGGTGATGTTCATCAATCCGGCCGATGCCGAACCGCGTAAGCTGAAAAGCGGCGATATGGTTAGGATATGGAATGACAGGGGAACTATAGCAATACCCTGCAGGGTAACGCAAAGGATAATGCCGGGAGTAGTAAACATTCCGCAGGGGGCATGGTTCAAACCCGACAGTGATGGAGTCGACCGTGGAGGATGTGTCAATACGCTGACATCAGAGAAGTGGACCCCGCTGGCAAAAGGCAATCCGCAGCACACAATAATGGTACAGGTGGAAAAATTCAACAGGTAAAGCAAAATGAGAAGACCGGCTTTCTATATAGATACAACTGCCTGCACCGGATGCAAGGCATGTCAGGCAGCATGCAAGGACAAGAACGACCTGGCTCCGGGCCTGTCATGGCGTAAGGTGAATGAGATTGAGGGTGGCAGCTGGAAGACCACAAACGGAGTGGTAACTGAAAAGCCATTCGGCTATTACCTCTCTATATCCTGCAACCATTGCGAAAATGCGCCCTGTATCGAAGCCTGCCCTACGACAGCACTTCACCGCACCGACGACGGATTAGTCGTAATCGACCCGCTGCTCTGCATGGGTTGCGATTACTGCCAATGGACATGTCCGTACGGAGCGTTGCAAATTGACCCCACAAAAGGTATTATGACAAAATGTGACGCCTGCATCGACTACCTGTACGAGGGGAAAAATCCTGCCTGCGTCGATGCCTGTCCCATGAGGGTGCTGGAATTCGGTTACTTCGATACCCTGTCGGCAAGAAGGGGAACCACCTCCGGGGTATTCCCGCTTCCCGACCCGAAAATGACCAGTCCGGGTCTGGTAATAAAACCACACAAAGACTCATCAGGGGCCGGTGACAGTAACGCCGTGGTAAACAATACCGAGAACTACTAACCATGGAGAACTACTTTTCGCTTCTCTTCTTTACCTTCACCTGCCAGGCTGCTGTTGGAGTAATACTGGTACATACTATTTTATCAGGAACCGGAAGCTTATCGCGAATTGAGGATTCGATGGTGCGGATGAGGCACCTCATTACAGTCATGCTCATATTTTCTCTGGCAACGGCCTTTTTTCACCTTGGCAAACCATACAGGGCAGTCTATGCCTTCAACAATATCATGAAAAGCCCTCTCTCAATGGAGATAGCCTCCCTCTCTGTGCTCCTGGCAGTCTCTCTGGCCGACTCGTGGTTATCATTCAGGAGTGCAAAAAACATCCTCACCTCCGCCCTCCCGGTAATATCGGTTATAGCTGCCATTATACTTCTGCTGACGATGACCGCAGTATATATGTTGCCCTCGGTTCCCGCATGGTACAATGCCGGAACACCTCTTGCATTTGTGCTTACGACGGTGTCGGCGGGCACGGCCATAGTGGCAATAATAATGAAATCAGGGGAGATGAAGCAGGCATCTCTTCTTCTTGCAGTGGCGTCGGCAGCGGTGATGATACTGGCAATTTCAAGCCTGATCGGAAAGATGGGAGGAGATACCGGCAGGGCAGTGTTGACCGGACTGCAGGCTGTAACGGCGCTTATGGCATTCGTTTTTGTCTTCAGCAGGTTTTTTCTGAAGGAAATGAACAAAAGCCATCATATGACAGTTATAACAGGCGTACTGGTGCTTATTTCCGGTATTATAGCACGATGGCTGTTTTTTCTGTCATATGATAACAACATTCTATGAAGGTAGAGAGAGAGGAAGAAAAGGAAAATCTACTAAAAGGTTACAGTATGCTTCTTTATTTTGCGGGCAGCATGGTTATGTTCGATCCCGTAGAGGAGTGCATAACTGATTTCTGGCGTAACGGCATACTTAAAAAACTGCCCGTAACAAGCCGGAATCGGCGCTTCATTGAGGCTGCTGCCGAACTACATGAATCATGTGACGATCCTTCAACCTGTCTGGTAAGCCTGCGTGAGGATTACCTGAAGCTTTTCACCGGAGCCGGAACGATGCTTGCGCCTCCCTATGAGTCGGTGATACTGGGCAATGAACATATAATTTTCGACAAGCCTACACTCGAGGTACGTGAGTTTTACAGGGCTTACGGCTGGAAATCGCGGTTCGAGGGTAAGATACCCGACGATCACCTGGGTACCGAGATACTGTTTATTAACCTCATGGTAGACAAGTATTTGTCTCTTGATGACGAGGCTTGCCGCCGCGAGATGCGCAACGAGATGGTGCGTTTCATCGAAGGTCACCCACTGAAGTGGATCGGAACCTGGCATGCGATGGTTGAGAAGCACGCCACCACAAAATGCTTCCGCGGCATCTCTAAAATGCTGTGGGCCTCACTGGAGGATATTGTCGGAATACTAAAGGCATGGTAATAATCACTGATCAAACAGGATCATTCCTTAATATCCCAAAACAGTCCAGAAAAACTGTCTCCATTTTGACTCTAATGATCTATTATACAACGTATAGACAACGCGTTACTCTTATGCATATAAGATCTCACTATCTGTCCCGAGCTTGATGTCAGCCCTCGGGACCATGCACTATCGCTTTCTTTTTCCGATATCGTCCACCAATAAGTAGAATAATGGTAATAATTATAAGACCCGTCATAAAATCTTATTCCTGAGGGAACAGCATTAAAACCGGTTGAATTCGTTCCGTTATTCGGGTCCTGCCAGTGAAGAGTTCCTGACTCCTTTAGCTTGTCCCCCTCATCTGTGCCCCTGTAACCTGTAAGATCGACTGCAGCCAGTGACATGCCCAGGTAAATCTCAAGATTCTTGATTTCACTATCAGTGGGAATTCGCCAGCCAACAGGGCAAAGTTTGCGGTTATCTGAAGCGGCATACCAGGTATAGTAAAGTCCGTATGGATCAATCTCATATGATTCCGCTAATGCATAACACTCATCGTAAATTTCCTGTATAGTCTTTATACTGCCGCCATCAATCCCAACCTTTTCAATATAGTTTAATAAAGAAGAGCCGACTTCGGAGATTATAGCTCCCATTGTAACCAACTGTTGAACGGTATATCCTCCTAATGAAGCATCCATCAGTGGTTCTAAGGCAAGTAATAACTCCGCCAATGCATCTTTATAGAAGAACTGGTATTTTGGTGAATTCTCATCTGTCAGGTCAGCTATGAACGGTGTGGTTGTTCCAATAAAATCTCCGTTCTGATACCTTCTCACTCTTAGATTCTGTGCCAGCCAAACCTGATTATCTATAGTAACAGTCGGATATACGTTACCATCAATATCTGTCACGCTTTCAGGGGCTGTTGTGAAGGAAATGTCATTTCCATAGGTTGTCCCCTGTGTATTATTTGCAACAACCCGGAAATGGTAAGTTGTGTTTGGACTTAGTCCAACAATTGTTGCACTGACATTTACAGGATTACTGGCTGACACAGGGGATTCAACTGCTTGAATTACTGAGCCATATGCTTGTGTAATCCCATACTCAAAGTAAACATCCGTAACAAAATTGAATGTATTTACCTGTCCGTGAAGTTTTGTTGAAAGGGTAGTTATCTCGGTCGGCTGAGTTGTTATCGGGGAGGGTGGCTCCAGAGTCCTGAACGTAACCTCATTTCCCAGCTTTGTTCCACCGCTGTTGGTAGCATAAGCCCTTACATAATAGGTAATACCCGATGTGAGTCCTGTTATGTCGCTAACAAAAGCTCCATGGCCCTCTCCATTATCTGTTTTGTTAGCCGTTATTGTTGTAATTGTTGCCGTGCTCCAGCATATTCCCCTGGCTGTAACGGGGGTTCCTCCCTGGTCAGTAACGTTTCCTCCACCTACTGCCTGGCTACTGGTAATACCGGTTACAACGGCAGTAGTTACTTCAGGCAGTGCGGACGAGGCAGTAGTAAATTCTGTTTCATTGCCGTAAACAACCTCCTTACCACGGCTAAGATAGGCTTTAACATAGTATTTTGTCTCCGGAACAAGCCCTGTTAACGAACTTGAATAATCGCCCAAAACAGGTACTCCAAACTCCGTCTTCGACCCTGAGATATCCGGACTTTGTGATGTGGAGTAGCAGTGCCCGTGCTGTGAAGCGCCCTCGCCCAAATCAAGAACCTCCCCCGAAATAATTGCCGATGTGGTGGTAATCCCGGTAACTGAACCGGTCATTACAAGCATCTCCTGCTTTAGCTTATTACAGTTATTCAGTAGTAGAATTGAGAATAAAACAAATAGCGGGATAGAACCGGTCTTCTTCATTTTGCTATAGATTAATATATTTTGCTTGGAAACCCATATTATCTGAGAATAAAGATAAAATCACCT
>JAWOIF010000075.1:0-9108 GCA_046484805.1 Bacteroidales bacterium | reverse complement strand
TTTCATGTTACCCCCCCGGTTTGACGGATATCGGGTGAAGATAACGAAGCTCCTTCCGGGGGAACAGATTCTTCCCCGGGCAAGTATTGCGGCACACCTTCCCCCTGCCCCATGTTAGCTGCATCACTGAATGAAAGTACTCAACTGAAAGGCTGGCCTGAAATGGATCTCAAGCTGCTTGGTTCGGTGTTCACCGCAATTTTCATAGCCGAACTGGGGGACAAGACCCAGCTCGCCACCATGCTCTTTGCCGCCGACAAAGAAGTCAGCAAGCTCACTGTCTTCGCCGCCGCTTCCATGGCATGCCAGACCTCCAAACGCAAACCCCGCGATTCTTATACCCCATTTATCAAGTATGATACCTCCCACGATTATCATACCGAAGATATTGGCTATTGTTGTCAGGCCAATTATTCTGCCAAACTGCTCACTTGTAAACCCGTACTCATTCTCCATCAGGTCCTTTAGTCCTGAATAGAAATCCTGAAAGTAGTATGTGGCAAACATAAGACCGCTTATCAGGAGCATAACCAGCCATCTCATGGCCGCAGAGTCACGAAGTGTTTTCTGATTGTTATCCATATTCCCTCTTTTTTTAAGTGAAGACGTAAAAATAGAAAAAAACCGGAACTAACAGTCAAAAAAACATTCTGCCGGCAAAACATTAACACCTTTTTTTTGTTTACCCTTAGACTATTTAATGAATTACAACTATTTTCGTGCAAATCAAATTTTAAGAATATGATAATGAGATTTTTAAAATATGTACTGGCAATCAATTTGTTAGCACTTTCATTGTTTACAGTAAATGCCCAGAAGCCTGGCAAAGTCAAATGGTATACACTTGAGGAAGCAGAAAAGCTTGCCATGACCACTCCCAAACCCATATTCATAGACACTTATACAGACTGGTGCAGCTGGTGCAAAAGGCTGGAAACTGAAACGTTCTCCAATCCTGTTATAGCCGAGATACTTAATACAAGGTTTTATCCTGTAAAGTTCAACGCCGAAGGAAATGAAGAGATATCATTCAGGGGCATGAAGTTCGTCAATGACGGAAAATACGGACGGACTCATCAGCTGACAATAGCATTGCTCAGGGACAAAGTAGGTTATCCGTCGCTGATCTTTTTCAATGAAGAAATAGAGTTATTGACCGTGGTGCCAGGCTTCCAGACAGCCAAAGACATAGAGCCTCTCCTCAGCTTCTTTGCCGATAAGGCTTATGACAAAAGCACTTTTGATGAGTATTCTGCCACCTTTAAAGGATCAGTAAAGTAAGAAACTCTCGGGAAGTATTACTTTCTGCCCATACTGATAAACAATTGCCCGGGTTCGCAGAACGTTTCTATTACCCTCTTTTATAGTCAGTTCGACAACCTCCGGTATTCTGTACACCAGTCCGCCTTCAGGAGCAGAAGTCAGTGACTGCAGGTCTGCGGCAAGAACCAGCGGCTTTGTCTTTCCGGCAGCCACGAGATTTATTGTAACAGGAATTCCGCTGTTGTCACCGGCATCAGTAACACCTCTCGCTTCTGACAATCTGAAAAGGACAGCCTCCTCCTGCATCTGATCTCTTTCGGGAGTGAAATAGATTTTCAGAATGACTTCGTCGCTCCAGACTTTACCCGTAAAGAGTGAAAGATACTCCTTTTCCAGACGATTCAGCTCATCGATCGGCGCATTATGCTGTGGAAAGACATTAGTTTCACCGGTAAGTATCATATGCCTCCCCTCCCTGATCTCAAGCAAAGCCCTGGCGGCCCGTTCAGCCAGTTGCTCAAGTGTAAGTTGTCTTCTTTTCTCAACCAGGTAAGGTATTCGTATAAATGTCGTATCGGCGTTAACGAGACGGTAAGCGGTATCCCTCTGTATCGAAAAATATTGGGTGGAACCAAGATCTCTGAATCCCAGGCCGGCAAAATCAGCATCACCATCATTATATGATATTTCGCGATTGATCATACTGTTACTGCTGATATCGAGTATCAGGCCCTGCCTTTGCATAACAAAAGCTCCTGACCGTATCATGGAGTTTGACCTCACTACATAGTATTCTGACGGATCGATCTCCTCCAGAGGCTTGAGAGATACAGTTTTAAGCCTCCATTCTTCCGATTCATGCCTGATGACATCGCTGATTCCTATGAGATCAGCTGCAAATGAGGCATAGGGACCGGGCTTTTCGATCGTCCGAACCATTGTTACGTCTATCTCAAAAACCGTCTGGGGAAGCGCATAGATCAGCGACCCCTGCGTTAGTCTGACAGTATCGCTCAATGGAACAACACTTACCGAAGGCTCAGGAACAGTCTTTTTAACTGCGCATGACGACAGCAGCATAATAATAAACGCTATTGCAATGTAGTATCTCTTCATATCTCTGTTATTTCATCTGTTAAAAAAAACTTCCCTGAAAATTTGTAAACAACCCGCTACGCTCCGGAACCGTTGTTTTAGACTCTTCAATTATAACAATTGTTCCCGTAATTTAGTGTATGCTGCAGGAATATTCTCAACAATATCGGAGGCAATCAACGACTCCTCGCACTTATTCAGTGCCGCCATATCTCCGGCCAGACCATGCAGGCAGACCGCCGTCAGGGCAGCATCGGCTGTTGAATAACCCTGAGCCAGTAACGCGAGGACCATCCCTGTCAGCACATCCCCGCTTCCGGCAGTAGCCATTCCGGGATTACCGGTGCTGTTGAAGAACACTCTGCCGTCGGGGAGTGAAACGGATGAATGGGCACCTTTCAAAATAACTATACTTTTAAACTCACCCGAAAAAGCGATCTGTCTCTGAAGCCGGTCGTAACCGTTTTCAGACTCACCGGCTATTCTTTCAAACTCCTTTGGATGCGGGGTAAGTATCGTTCCGGGCTTAAGCTCTTTCAGCCAGTCACGATTCATACCAAGTATACTTATTGCGTCGGCATCGATCACAAGTGGTCCGTCATATTCTGACAACAGCTTAATCACTGCCTTTTGAGCATTGGGTTTACAGCCTATACCCGGACCAATTGCTACAGCATCGAAACGGCCCGGATCAGCGATCTCCGAGACTATCAATTCTGACTGGTCGGTTTCTGCCATTGCCTCGGGCACGGCAATCTGTATTATCTGGTAACCCTTGAGAGGAACATGGCATGTGAGCAGACCCGCTCCGGTGCGTAATGTGGCTCTTGCTCCCAGTATAGCGGCTCCCATTTTGCCGAAAGAGCCCGCCGCCAGAAGGGCGTGACCGAAGTCGCCCTTATGGTCGAACTTGCTTCGCTTACGCAGTAACGGCGCCACGGTGGCAGCGTCAAGCATATGGTATGGCGTTTCTGTACGGGCAATGGCTGCAGGGTGAAGACCTATCGGAACAACTCTCCATTCACCTGTAAAACAGTGGTTTTCCGCAAACATGAATGAGAGCCTTGGGAATTGTATCGCCAGTGTATGATCAGCATTTACAATTGTCTCCCTGTCGAATCCTGCTGTATCCTCTCCAGGCAGGCCTGACGGCACATCAAGTGAAATAACAAGTGAATCGCTTTCGTTAATTGTTCTGATTGCCTCCGCGGCCAGGCCTTCCGGCGAACGTGTCAGTCCGGAGCCGAAAATAGCATCAACGACCACCGTTCCCGAGGTTATCACCGGCAATGATGCGCTGGCCTCAACCACAGAAACCGTGGTTCCCCCGAAATCTTCGAGCAGTTTATAGTTTCTTTCCCATTCCTGAGAGCGGCGGGGCGATATATTAATAATATATGCGCGGGCACGGTAGCCTGAATCGAGCAACATGCGCGTAACCGCCAGCCCGTCACCACCATTGTTCCCGGTTCCTGCAAAAACCATTATTTCGCTGTTACGGTCGACGATGCCTGTAATATGTGAAAAAAGCTCACGCGAAGCCCTCTCCATCAGATCGTTGGGAGAGACAGGTTCATTTTCGATCGTGTACTTGTCGATCTGCCTGATCTGTTCCGATGTGAATATCTTAATCATAGTCGTGCTGTCAGCACAAATTTACCAAGATTCGGGTTAACTGCGACTTTTCTGAGCGAAAAGAGTGGTTAATTAAAAAGATTTATATATTTGCTGCCGACAGAAAAAACTAACTTTTAAACTATAAAAAACTATGCTCAAGAATCACCCGAAAGGATTAATGGTAGCATTCTTTACCAACATGGGAGAAAGGTTTGGTTTCTATACCATGATGGCGATACTGGTGCTATTCCTACAGGCAAAGTACAACCTGACGGCTCAGGAAGCCGGAACCTGGTACAGCTGGTTTTACTACGCAATTTATGCTCTTGCGCTTGTTGGCGGTATGGTTGCCGATGCAACAAGTAAGTACAAGACTGTCATTTTCTTCGGACAGATAATTATGTTTCTTGGTTATGCGCTTATAGCAGTACCGGGAATGCCTCTTTCGATTGCCCTCACTGGTCTGTTCGTGATTGCCTTCGGAAACGGTCTTTTCAAGGGCAACCTCCAGGCAGTTGTCGGCCAGTTATACGACGACCCTAAGTACAGCGAGGTGCGCGATACGGCGTTTATGATTTTCTACATGGGTATCAATATCGGAGCCTTCTTCGCTCCTTTCGTTGCCAACGGTGTAAGAAACTGGTTTTTGGGAACCCAGGGTTTCCTGCATGACGGAAGCCTCCCGGCGATGTGCCATGCTTTCCTCGATGGCAGAATGACTGATGCGGGTGCCATAGCAGGTCTCGAAACCCTTGCCACAAGGGTATCAGAGGTTGCAGTAGCCGGAACCGATCAACTTACTACTTTCGCAAACAACTACCTGGCAGCATTCGCAAAGGGCTACAACTATGCATTTGGTGTGGCTGCTCTGGGCATGATTATTTCACTTGTGGTTTATCTGGTTTTCAACAAGCACCTGCCCAATAAGCAGAGAGTTGTCAGGGCTGACAATGAGGCCCGTTTGTCATTCTTCAATGCAAAGAATATAAGGAGTATTGTGATCGCTCTCGGATTATGGGCTGTCACGGCAGTTGTCCTCTATGTTGCTACGAAGGACTTCCTGTTCGGAATGGCCATCGGCCTGTTTATAGGGTTTATTGCAATGATAATCCAGATATCGACAAAGGAGGAGTTACCGAAGACAATGTCGCTTATACTGGTATTCATTGTGGTTGTGTTCTTCTGGATGTCGTTCCACCAGAACGGACTTACTCTGACCTATTTTGCACGTGACTACACCGTCAAGGAGGTTGGTCCGCTCACAAATATATTCTTCAATCTGAGGTCGATGCTGACATTCCTGGGTGCCGCCGCAGGTCTCTACCTGCTGATCGCGCGGAAGGATATCAAAAACAGGGTTATCGGAATTCTGATGCTTGTCGGATTTGGCTACCTTACCTACTACCTGGTAAACGGATTCGATGTTTTGAACCCGATATCGCCAGAGGTATTCCAGTCATTTAATCCGCTCTTCATCGTAGTGCTTACCTTCCCGGTTATGGGAGTGTTTGCATACCTCCGAAAGAAAAACTCAGAGCCCTCGACGCCAAAGAAGATAGGTATCGGTATGATTATCGCAGCCATTGGGTTTGTAGCTGTACTTATAGGCTCGAGAAACCTTATTTCTCCGAGTGATATTGAGGCACAGGGTCTTACAGACTGGGGCAGGGTATCGCCCTACTGGCTTATAAGCAGCTACCTGATACTGACTATTGCCGAGCTCTTCCTGAGTCCGATGGGTCTGTCATTTGTTTCGAAAGTGGCTCCGGGCCGCTTCCAGGGACTTATGCAGGGTGGATGGCTGTTGGCCACCGCTACCGGCAACAAGCTCCTGATCGTGGGCAGCTTCTTCTGGGAAAGGATACAGGTATGGCAGATATGGCTCATCTTCGTGGTCTGCTGTCTCGCCTCAGCCGCCTTCATCTTCTCAATTATGAAGAGACTCGAGAAGGCTACAAACTAAAATATCATATATAAAAAAGAGGCTGTCTCGGAAGGGCAGCCTCTTTTTTTTTAGGTGAAGCTTTTATCTGATATTATTTCAGTTTCTCCCGGTTAAAAGAATAATCTCCAATCTAAGACTTCTTTCTTCAATGACTTATGGGATAATAAATCGCCTTCTTTGATATCTTCCTCTGATTCATTGACCAATGACTCATGAAGAAAGGTCAACATCTTATTATTGAGATCATTTATCACAGGGTCCTTTACCCGATGCAAATGACTGTGTATAAAATCTCTCTTATCAACTGTGTTCATAAGTTCCATCTTTTACTCTATTACAAAGTTAAGGATTAATAGTCATATTCTGTTATCCCATGGGATGGAGCTTCTCCTGCTTGCTATACTGATACAAAAGTTCAGGCTGTTCGACCAACTTCTTTGTCTCCATTCTTCCAGAGATTAATCGGATCGCTAATAATCTCATTTTCATTTATTGCATAGCGGACAAGACCTGAACAATCTATTGTTGTTTTCCCCAGAACTGGAGTTTCCGAAAAACCGTACCTTGTCCCAGACCATTTTCGTGCCTCCCTAACGGCTGACAACCGCTCTTTCTCAGTCCTTCCATCGGGATCAACAAATCTAAGTGGATTATTGAACCCATACCTATACGGAGTCCATGAATATGTTTTCTCAACTAACGGATCCGGCACATTCCACCTTCCGATCTGCGGGTCATACATCCTCGCGCCATAATCATAACAATTCAAAGAACTTCCAGTTAGGTTGTTGTTTTGTAACTCTCCCGCTGGGGCGGGATTTTCGCTTCGCTACAACTTACCATTATAAAGATACTTGTCTGCATTCAAGAACCCTTTTTGATGATAGAATAACTGGTTATACATTGTTCAGGATATTAAACACCTCCAAGTAATTTGACATCCATGCTTAAAAATTTCTCAAGCTCTTTTACTGTTGGGAGCTATATCTGGTATCGGCTTACAAAAAGCCGGCTATCCAATGATCCAGTAGCATATTTTACTGTGGAAGACGTTTTATCAGTGCAGAGTATTATACCAATTGGGGGATTGTCCCCATCACTCATCTCATTGTCACGATAGAAGTTCAGGTAAAAGTTCATCTGACCTGCATCTGCATGATTAAACTTTCTGGTTTTTAAATCAATGAGGACGTGACACCTTAATAACCGATGATAAAAAACCAGATCAACATAATAATATTCTTCATCAATGGTCAATCGCTTCTGCCTGGCTTCAAAACAGAACCCTTTTCCAAGCTCAAGTAAAAATGACTGAAGGTGATTTATAAGCGCATCTTCAAGTTTACTTTCAGTATATTTTTCTTTGGGTTGCAATCCGACAAATTCAAAGATATAGGGATCACGCATTATCCCTACTGGTGTTAATAGTTCAGCTTTCTTATTCACATCAATCATTAAACCTTCTTTGTTTGTGGAGAGGCCTGTACGTTCATAAAGCAAGCTTCCCATTTGTCTTTGTAATTCCATTACAGACCAGTTCCCATTTATTGCCTGCTGTTCATAAAAACTCTTTTCAATTCATCAGTTTCCCTTGTTAGTTCAATTAAGTGTGAGAAAGATAGCCTGGAGAGCAATATGCCTGCTTCAGTTCCGCTATACCCTGTAGGTGTCACAAATTTTTCTGATTTGGCAGACGGCATCTGCCAAATTGTACCAGGAAGTGCAAGTTGTGCTATCACCTGATTTATTTGAGGATATACAAGATAAAACTGACGACAATTACGCAAACTCCTGTCTGATAACCCTTTCATGTTGCTGCTGAGCATCCTTTCTGCAATATTTTTTAACAGTTCTTCGCCATACTTAGCCCGATCTTCTCCATTTTGTTCATATTCCACGATATATTGCCCAAAAAGCCAATTGCGGAGAGTCAATGATTGATTAATTGTTGATACCGCCCGGTCCTGTAAATAGTTGTGAGTCTGCTCGAAAGTCTGTATTAGCTGTTCAAAGTTCATCCTTCCCGGTTTTTATTAAGTCAAAAACTGATAATCCACTTTCATTCAGGAGATGTACAAAATATTTGATAAACTGCATATGTGCCCTTCTCGCCCGGTCACTTCCAAACAGACCGCCCAGCATAAGGATACCTGGTTCCGTTAATGCATATTCTCCATTAATTGTTTCTATCATAAAATCAGAGGGAAAACGAGATATGTTCTTACTGATTTTTGACCTGAGATTAATAAGCTTTATATCGTATATTGCTGCAAGATCAACATCTTTAACAACAAGCATGCCCTGATGGAAAACCATCTTCTCCTGCATCATTTTTTCTATGGCTAAAAACAAGGAGATATCACCTTCCATAAACATCGATATTATATTTCAAAAGTAATTCTTTTAACTCGTTGTATCAATGCACGCTGTCATTTCACCCTGGCAAATGACATTCATATATACATTGCTGCATGTCTTCCAGGGAGTCCATAGGGAGGAGAAGAACCTCAAATAGATTGAGGTTGCGACTTTCATAGGTGTTGATAAATCAGCATACAGCAAGATCGAGAAAGGGATGAGAGCTGTAACTGTGGAAGAACTCCAAAAAATGGCCCGATTGTTTGAGATGACAACCGACCAGATAATAAATTATGACGGAAAGATCCCCACTGAGGTTGTCCTGGAGGATAAAACAGCCGCAGAGCAAATGAAGCTCATTTAGCAGCTCGACGAAGAAGATAAGCAGACTATCTTAAAACTTATCGATAAGATGCTTACCAATAAAAAGTTTAAGGATTTCTTTCAGAAAAACGTAGCGGCACTATAAAGCAAAAGCCCGGAGTTGCCGGGCTTTTTTGTTAATAGCAACTTACTTGAATGTTTTTTACCTTATCGGATTCAACCAACATTTCTACCCAACAATAATCTAGGCTGTCTATAAAAACGTTCTCTCTGCAAATAGTATTGAAATAATATTTGAGTATTTCACTATTTGATTCCTTTCTTCTTGAGTTTGGAACGCCTAATTTATCAATTATAAAACCTGTTGATTTACCCATTAAGCTTAGACTATCTCTTAGATATAGTGCTTTTTCTATTGTTCTGTATTCTAAACAGCCTAATGTATCTGTTCTCCATTCTTCTAACAACTTGTTTTCTTTGTCTTTGGCTTGGTGTCTTGAGCTCAT
>JAWOIF010000043.1:0-3725 GCA_046484805.1 Bacteroidales bacterium | reverse complement strand
CTCATAGGGATTGAATGAAGAGAGGAACATGGCCGGGTAACTGCCCGCAAAAAGCGCCACTACAACCGTGAAAAGCAGCATTACCGGGATTGTATACCAGTAGGACAGCAGATCAAGCTCCAGCCTCACGCCAAGCAGGTTACTGAAGTAAGGAAGGCTCACCTTTATTATTATTAAGGCGAACAGCAGGGAGATGAATGAAAGGATAAATGATTCGGCAAGGAACTGAGTGACCAGCATCCCCCGTGTCGATCCTCCGACTTTTTTTATCCCCACCTCCTTTGCTCTCCTGGATGCCTGGGCAGTTGACAGGTTCATGAAATTAACGGCTGCGATAAGAACTATGAGTATGGCGACACTTCCGAAAATGGTCAGGTATTTCGGGTCGCTGGCCGCCTTGAACTCCTGCTGAACAGTAGTATCAAGATGAATGTCTGCCAGGTTTTGCAAAAAATACTCATACCTGTTCCCCTGTGCTCCGAACTCTTCTATAGATATCCCCATGTACTTCTGCAACTCAGGGCCGACATACTTTACCAGCATATCAGTGATCTTCAGGTTTACATCTGAAGGGCTGGCGTTCGGATTCAACAGAAGGTAGGTGCTGAAACTATTGCTCAGCCAGTCAGGAGCATTTGCCCGGCGGTTGGTCAGGAATGAGGTTATTATATTTGCGTCAAAATGAGAGTTCTCAGGGATATCCTGGATCACACCCGTAACAATGAAGCTTACGGTATCAGACCCGATCTTCAGCGCCTTATCAATCGGCGATTCCTCTCCGAAAATCTTCTTTGCCGTTGATTCCGTCAGTACAACCTTGTGAGGAGCATTAAGCATCTTCTGAGGGTCTCCCAATATGACCGGAATGGTAAAAAAGTCAAAGAATGATGAATCTGCCTGGATCATATTGTCTTCGGTAAAAACACGGGCCTCATACTCAACAACCGTAGTACCCGAACCGGTCATCCTGAGAAAATCCTCCACCTCGGGAAACTCCTCCAGCATGGTGGGGCCCATGATGGCCGGTGTGGACGCTGCTACTATCTCCTGCCCGCCAATCTTACCGTTGAGCACCAGCCTGAAGATCCGGTCCTTCTTTTCATTATACTTGTCATAGCTTGCCTCATTTAAAACAAATATGGCGATGAGCAGACTGCATGCTATTCCTATCGAAAGGCCCAGTATATTAATAATTATGTATGATCTCTGACGTTTGAATGATCGTAAACTGTACTTGATCAGGTTGCTAAACATACCTCACTGGTTTAAACTGTTTATATAAATAACTCTTTTCTGAATCCTGAATGGTCTGCGGTGATTTACTCAATTTTCAGGGCCTCAGCAGGATTGATGCATGATGCCTTATAAGCCTGGTATCCTACTGTCAGCGCAGCAATTAATATTGTCATGGCACCTATAACTGCAAAGACAATTATTTTAATATCAATTCTATATGCGAACTGTTGTAACAGTTTATGTACTACCACCCACCCGGCCGGAAGTGCAATAAGCAGTGATATCATTACCAGCACAAGAAACTCTTTTGCCATAGTGCGAATGACATTAAAAGAATCAGCCCCCATCACTTTTCTTATACCTATCTCGTTCGTCCTCCTTTCGGTTGAATAAGATGACAACCCATAAAGACCCATGGAGGCAATAATCAAGGCCAGTACTGTGAAATACTTCAGCAGATCTGCCAGACGCATCTCAGTCCGGAACAGGTTCTCATAATCCTGATCAATAAAAGTATACTGGAGAGGGAATTCGGGGATTATCTCATTCCATGTTTTCTCAACAGATGCAAGTGACTCCTTTGTTCTGCCCGGGGTTAATCTCACAAGGATATTCCTTAGGAAGCTGGTGTCAGCAAGGGCAAAAGCCATGGGTTCAATCTCCTGATCCGCTCCCTTGAAATGAAAGTTCTTTAACACACCTACAATCGTTCCCTGCAGGCCCATAAACCTGAAATTCTTCCCCACGGGGTCTCCAATATCCATGAGCCTGACGACCTCTTCATTTATAAGAAAATTACCTGTTGTATCCCTTGCCAGGTCAGCGGTAAACTCCCTTGAAAAACCACGTCCTGACATAAGCTCCATCTTCATAGTCTCCAGGTAATCATAATCGACCCCGTTTGTTCCAATAAGCACATGTTTGTCAGGGTCTTTACCATCCCAGCCGGCACCACTTGAGTTACTTCCCATCATTACAGGATTATGAAGCGAGGCCGTCACTCCCTGAATTAACGTCTCTTTTAATAATTCGCTTTTGACAGAATAGTATTTGCCTTTCATCTCCTCAGACATGGGGATGGCAATCAGATTCTCCTTGTCAAATCCCAGGTCTTTATTCTGAAGGAATCTAAGCTGCATAAACATGAAAACAGCTGATACAGCAATAATAACCGACAGTGAAAACTGAACCACAACAAGGACTCTCCGCAGCGTTCCGTTGCCTTTCCCTGCCAGACCCTCACCCTTCAGCGTCGCGACAGGTTTAACTGCTGACAGGTAGAAGGCGGGGTAAAGTCCTGACACAAAGCCGGCAAGAATGCCAATGATAATGAAACTTATTACAAATTTCCCATGTAACAGGTCCGTCAGAGCAAACTCTTTTCCCGATACATTATTGAATAGCTGAAGAGATAAACCGACTAATATCAGTGCCAGTATCATCGACAGGGTGACAAGAATAAGCGACTCTGACATAAACTGGACTATCATGGTTTTCCTGTCAGCCCCGACAACCTTTCTTATACCAATCTCCTTCGACCTGGATGACGCCTTTGCCGTTGACAGGTTAATGAAGTTTATGCATGCTATAAGAAGAACAAATAAAGCAATCAGGGAAAATATATATATCACTGTCACAGGACCCCTGGTCTCCTTAAAGCCGAATTGAGCATGCAGATGAATGTCAAGAAAGGGAAAGACGCTGAATTTGGTGGTCGTCGTCGGATGATACTCAAGCACTACGTCTGTAAGCTTCTTGTTAACACCTTCTATGTCAGATCCCTCTTCTAACTCGACAAATGTAAATAATGAATTGTTGCCCCATGAATCACTTACAGCGCCAATCTCCCTGAGGAAAGAAAAGGGAATTACCCCTTCAAAAGAAAGTATTGAGTTCTCAGGGATCTCTTTCATTACGCCGGTGACCATGAACTGGAATTTATTCTCCAGCGTGACTGTCTTACCAAGAGGATTTGTGTCACCGAAATACTTGTCTGCAAGTTTTTTCGATAGCACAATCGAATACGGATCGCTCAGTGCGGTCGCAGGGTCACCCCTCAGTAGCGGCAGGGTGAACATATTAAACAGCCCCGAATCAGACGCGACAATTGACGACTCAAAAAAAACCTTATCCTCATTGCGAAAAAGTATACGGGGGAGCCTGTTTATGCGAGCCTGCTCAACTATCTCCGGAATCTTCTCCTTCCATACGGGTCCGCTGGGCTGTGGCGTCACTGTGACATGATACCTCTCACCCGAATAAAACTGATCCTCCTCAACCCGGTAAATGTTCTCACCCTTTTTGTTGAACTTATCATAGCTGAGCTCATCCTGAACCCACAAAAGTATGAGCAGTGAAGCTGACATCCCGATAGCCAGACCGGCAATATTGAGGAGTGTAAAGACTTTGTGTCGCGAGATATTTCGCAGTGCAACGAGAAAATAATTTCGGATCATTGTAAACGGTTCAGAGTTCAGACTAAAGACGGT
>JAWOIF010000042.1:0-17293 GCA_046484805.1 Bacteroidales bacterium | reverse complement strand
ATGGTGAAGCGCTCATGGCGCCAGTCGGGGGACGCCCCCATGCGGCGTAACTGGCGGGTAATGGTACCGCCGGACTCTTCTTTCCACTCCCAGATCTTCTCGATGAACTTCTCGCGGCCGACGTCGTGGCGGGTCTGGCCTTCGGCATTGACGATGCGTTCGACCACCATCTGGGTGGCGATGCCGGCGTGATCGGTGCCCGGTTGCCACAGGGTATTATCGCCTTTCATGCGATGATAACGGGTCAGGGCATCCATGATGGTGTCCTGAAAGGCGTGGCCCATGTGCAGACTGCCGGTGACATTGGGTGGCGGGATCATGATGCAGAAAGGCTCACCCTTGCCCGAGGGGGCGAAGTAGTCGTTTTGTTCCCAGGTGTCGTACCAGCGTTGTTCGATGGCTTGCGGGTTATATGTCTTGTCCACGAAAGATCCGATTCGGTTGCTTGCGAGTTGATGGCCGGAAAACCACCATTATACCGAATCACGCCGTGCGGCCATATGCCGGGATGGTCGAAAAGCCCAAAATTTCCGCCGCGGGCGCCGGGCCATGCTAAACTGCGCCGTCATGAATGCGCTGGCTCCCAATTTACATTTCTGGCACACGCGACTGTGGGTTTATCTGCTGCTGACCCTGGTGGCGAAGCTGGTGCTGGCCTATTACCTGCCAATGACCGGGGATGAGGCCTATTTCATTCTCTGGGGTAATCATCCCGATTACGGTTATTACGATCATCCCCCCATGGCGGGCTGGTTGCTCACCGCCATGTTGTCGGTCAGTGATGCGCCGCTGTGGCTGCGCCTGCCGCAGATATTGCTCACCAGCTTTATCGGCCTGGCGATATATCTGTTGTTGCGACGTGTGCGGTTTAACAGCGACCTGCCCAGAGTGAGCTCATCAATATACTCAAGCTCATCTCCATGTGAAACTCCCCTGGCCAGTGTTGTAATCTCCACACCGGCACTAATCAGTTTTTTGTAAAGATAAAAGTTGGTCGTATCCCCCTCCATGGTGGTACTCAGGGCCAGAATAACCTCGCTAAGGCTTCCTGATTCGGCTTTGGCCGTAAGCGATGCGATATTCAGGTCCCCCGGTCCTATACCGTCAACCGGAGAGATGATGCCGCCCAAAACATGGTAAACACCCCTGTACTGCCTGGTGTTCTCAATCGCCATCACATCCTGAATGTCTTCAACTACGCAAACGGTAGATTTGTCGCGGGCAGGGTCGGAGCAGACACCGCATACCTCGTTGTCGGAGATATTGTGACACTCGCGGCAGTATTTGACCTCATTGCGTAACTTAATGAGTGACTCACCAAACCTGGTTACATCAGCTTCACCCCGCCTGAGAAGATGCATCACCAGCCTGAATGCCGTTTTTCTGCCGATGCCGGGCAGGCTGGAGAATTCATTTACTGCGTTCTCGAGAAGTTTCGACGGAAAAGCTGGAAGATTCATGGTTTTTATTTTTGGCAAAATTAATCTATTAAGATTACCGCACCAGACACTTTTTTATTATCCTTGCAAAAAAAAATCAAGATGCTGAGTCCGGTCATCATTCTAACAATCATACTTGCTTATTTCACGCTTCTCTTTGTTATCTCACAGATAACATCGAGAAAAGCAAATAACGAGGGTTTCTTCGTAGGTAACCGCCGGTCGCCATGGTTGGTGGTGGCAGTTGGTATGCTCGGATCATCGATATCGGGCGTTACATTTGTATCTGTGCCCGGATGGGTAATCGACAGCCAGTTCTCATACATGCAAATGGTGCTCGGATACCTTGCCGGATATGTGGTGATTGCCGAAGTGCTGCTGCCACTGTATTACAGGCTGAAGCTGACATCTATCTATTCATATCTCGACGGACGGTTCGGCAGGTATTCATACAAGACCGGTGCTTCCTTCTTTCTGCTTTCACGTTCAATAGGAACAGCCTTCAGGCTTTACCTCATGGCAATTGTGCTGCAGTTCGTTATTTTCGATGCCTGGAATGTGCCTTTTTTCGTTACAGTGGCAGTTACACTGGGTCTTATCTTGCTGTACACTTTCAGGGGGGGGATAAAAACGATCATATGGACAGACATGTTGCAGACCATTTTTATGGTATCGGCAGTATTATTGACAATTTTTATGATAGCCCGTAGCGAGGGCTTCGCACTGGGTCAGGTATTCAAGGTGGTCGCTGATCATGAGTATTCAAAGATCTTCTTCTTCGATGACTTTAATAGTCCGAATTACTTCTTCAAGCAGTTCTTCGGCGGAATGTTCATCACCATTGTGATGACCGGCCTCGATCAGGATATGATGCAGAAGAACCTCAGCTGCCGCAATCTCAGGGATGCTTCAAAAAACGTCTATCTCTACAGTATATCGTTCGTTCCCGTTAACCTGATATTCTTAAGTCTCGGAGTATTGCTTGTGATCTATGCGGGAATGACCGGTATCGAAATTCCATCCATGCGCGATGAACTCTACCCCATGATTGCCACCAGGGGCGGACTCGGAATGTTAATACCCGTGCTTTTCATACTGGGACTGATCGCTGCAGCATACTCAAGTGCAGATTCTGCACTCACAGCATTGACAACCTCTTTTACTGTCGATATACTCGGTATAGCCAATAAGGATGAGAAAACGGTTACCCGTACCCGCAAGAGAGTTCACATCTCAATTACCCTGGTTGTTATGGCTATTATTCTTCTTTTTCGTGAAATTAACGACCAGAGTGTCATAAGCGCTGTCTTTACAGTGGCGGGATATACCTACGGACCCCTTCTGGGGTTGTTCGCATTCGGACTCTTTACAAAACGGGAAGTCCTTGACAGGGCAACGCCATGGATTGCAATTGCATCACCAATAATTACATTCCTTGTAAACAGTTATTCCGAACAACTGCTCTGGGGTTACAAATTCGGATTTGAACTGCTTATACTTAACGGGCTTATAACCTTTATAGGCTTACTTATCTTCAGTAAATCGAAACGATGAACGGTAAACGGAACCGAGCGCAGCGAGCTCACGACCGAATGGGAGTAAAACGGTAAACGGCGGAAACAATCGGGGGGTGGGCGCTACGTTTCTGTTGATATTACACCCGCTGGGGTGTAACCAGTGCCCAGCTGCCGTCACCTTATGGAACCGATATTCTGCCTGTCCGGATCCGTTTCATCCTCTTCAGTTTCTCTTACCGGTTTGATATAAATCACCCTTTTTGTGCGGTAGGGGATCCTTATGCTCAGGTAATAGTTGAACCCGCCGCTGATAGGTTTGCTGCCGTTTCCGAATCCGGGTACGTCAACGGCGCGCATATGTTTGCCGGTGCCGGAGAAAGCCAGTAACCTGAGGTTTACAGACCAGCCGATGAAGAAATTCTTGAAGATTTCGGCTCGTATCCCTGGAGAAGCCTCCAGAAAATGGGCTGTTTGAAAGCTGCTTTCACCCGAAGTCACATAGCTGCCCCAATAATTCTCGTATCCGATTGATGGTGCCTTATGACTGAACAGAGTTATTCCGTATTTAAGAGAGATGCCTGCATAGTATCTGCCCCGTGCAAGCAGCGGGTTTAACAGGTTGTAATCTGCACCCATCCGGAAATAGACACCATCATTTTCGTAGCGGTAGTTA
This sequence comes from Bacteroidales bacterium, assembly GCA_046484805.1. Classification (GTDB taxonomy): domain Bacteria; phylum Bacteroidota; class Bacteroidia; order Bacteroidales; family VadinHA17; genus SLNP01. The sequence goes on along the minus strand of JAWOIF010000042.1, from coordinate 13,664 downwards.
TAGTTCTCATACATGAAGCTGGTGAATCCCCCGTCGACTGCAAGCGAAAATCTTTCATTGAGGTCGTAGAAGCCGTTAATCTCTACCCCGCGGGGATAAAGGCCTGCCGCAGCTGAAACGGGAGAGTAGAGAGCTGCCCCTACACCCAGCCTCAGCGGAAAGTCAATGGTGTCCTGACCGGCAACAGCCACAGGAATGAGCCACAGGCAAAGAGCCATTTTAAAAGAAAATACTGATATTCTCTTCATTTGGGATGGTTATATTCCGGTTGCGTAGTATTATTGTGTCTATCAAATGCCTTGTTGAGGTATACGATTCAAGTGTATGAAACATTGAATAACCGCACTCTTTCGATATCAGATGCGGAAATGATGAGTAATGGAAAGTTACCGTATCGGTAATTCCGTTAATGATGAATATAAAACTGCATGATGCCGTTGAAGGGTCAAGCGGGAAGTTGACTCCCATCAAATCTTTTGATTTGTTATGAATTGGCGATAAAGCCATTTCAAGTCCGTATAGCGACACCGTATCGGCGACTATATTGGCGCCTGTTCCTGTCTGGTAGAAGCCTGCCTTTACCTGCGACACGGTATCCTCGTAACACGATTCGGGTGTACAGAACTGTATTACAGGTACTAACATGCATACCAGCATCAGTAGAAAGGGTGGCTCTCTTTTCAGATCTCCGGTCATCGGCTTTTTAAAAACCCAAAATTACCATAAAGAAAGGAAATAGCAATAGGGAGTGACTGGAGTGATTAAAGTTCATATAATCAGAAAGTCGGGGCAGGAGAGTGAGTTTGACCATTATCGCCTTACCTCAGGATAAATCAGAAATCAGATATCGCAGATCAGATTTCTGAAATCATCACTTCCCGTTATTCGGATATATCTCTGGTATAATGTCTTTATATTTTGCCGTGATGACGTTCCTCTTAAGTTTGAGGGTGGGGGAGAGTTCTCCGGTTGCCGGACTCCACTCGTCGGTAACCAGCCTGAATTTCTTGATCTGCTCATGCTCTGCCAGGGTGGCGTTGATCTCCTTGATCTCCTTTCCGTACCTTTCCACAACCTGTGGCAGCTTAACCAGTTCTGCATTATCCCTGTACTGAACCTTGTGAAGGGTGCACCAGTCGTGAAGGAAGGTGAAGTTCGGAGAGATAATCGCTGCAGCGACTTTTTCGTTCTCACCAATAACCATTGCCTGTTCAATAAAGAACGACTCCTTGAGCCTGTTCTCAATAGGCTGTGGAGCAATATATTTACCGGCCGAAAGCTTGAACATCTCCTTCTTCCTGTCCGTGATTCTGAGGAATATTCCATCTTCGAAGACTCCTATATCGCCGGTATGAAACCATCCTTCGCTGTCGATTGCCTCTGCGGTAAGGTCCGGAGCCTTGTAATAACCCATCATGACATTGGGCCCCTTGCACAGAATTTCTCCATCTTCTGCGATTTTGACTTCAACGTCTTTGATTACAGGACCAACGGTTCCAAATTTGATCTCTCCCAACCTGAACGGGTTGACAGCTATTACAGGAGACGTTTCCGTCAGACCATATCCCTGCAGCACCGGCAGTCCGGCAGCCCAGAATATCCTTTCAAGCCGTGACTGCAACGCAGCCCCGCCGGAAACCATTACCCTTACTTCATTGCCAAGGGCCTCCTGCCATTTGCTGAATATCAGCTTGCGCGCGATCTTTAGCTTGAAATTATAAAATGCCGAGTTGCCCTCAAGTTTGAATTTCAGTCCGAGATTGACTGCCCAGAAGAATATTTGCTTCTTCAGCCCAGGCAGATTCTTCCCCTTGCCGATAATGGTGTCGTATATCTTTTCAAGAAGCCTTGGCACAGTGTTGAAGATATGAGGTTTGATCTCTTTCATTGCTTCGGTTATTGTGCCCAGGTTCTCTACGTAGTAAACGCTTAGTCCCTTGTACTGAAAATGGTAATTGACCATCCTTTCATATACGTGACAAAGAGGCAGGAAACTGAGAGCCCTGTAGCCGTACCCGAATTCATGTGCCGTTGATGTTTCCAGTGCGTTTATTACCAGATTGCTGTGTGAAAGCATTACTCCCTTTGAGTTACCTGTGGTTCCTGAAGTGTAGATTATGGTCACAAGATCTTCAGGCTTGATGGCCGCCTTAACGGAGGCAAGCTTCTCCTTAAACTTCTCCTCATTTTTACTACCCTCTTCCATGAGTTCGCTGAAAGACATAATACCATCAACCTTCTCAAATGAAATGATATGCTTAATATGACTGATTCCGGCAACCACATCCTTTATCTTCTGGTAAAGCTGCCTGTTGCCAACTATTACGACACTCACTTCGGCATGAGCGAAGATGTAGGCATACTCTTCGGCCGTAATGGTTGGATATACCGGTACATGTATCATCCCGGCCTGTGCCATTCCCATATCTGCAAAATTCCATTCCGGACGGTTACCCGTGATGGTGGCAATCCTGTCACCTTCCTTCAGCCCCAACGCATACAAACCATAGGCAGTAAGGTCAACGTTTCTCTTTACATCCTCAGTGGAGTAGGTGACCCATTCCTTGTCAACCTTGCCACCATACATGTCTTTTCGTGGGTACTTCTCAAAGTTCCATTCGATTATGTCAAATGTCCTGGTAATTTCCATAGGGCTTTTATTTTATTTGACACAATTCTAATAATAATTTTTGGAACAAATTATCGCTTGATTAAAGATAAACGAATGACATGCCGCTATATATCAGTACAGCAACGTGTTATAGTGGGATATAAAAAATATGTTTTTCGACCGTTTTTTTACAAAAGGGTTGATCGAACGAATTTTACGGCTTTTTCGAGGGCTTTATCGATACCCGCAGGGTTTTTGCCCCCGGCAACTGCCAGGAAAGGCTGCCCGCCGCCGCTTCCGCCTATCTCAACTGCAATATCTTTTATTATTCTTACCGCGTCAATCTTCCCGGTTCCGGCAAGTTTATCACTGACCATTACTATGAGAGTCGCCTTTCCTGAGTCGGAGGTACCCAGAATCAGAATAGTATTATCTGAATTGTTCCTTATTATTCCTGCGGCTGATTTGAGAAGTTCAGTGTTTTCGCTGCCGCTGTTGGCTGCAATGAACTTTACATTGCCAGCGTCAGGTGATGATATGGCAACTGCTGAAGATTTAAGTTTATCTGCAATGACGGCGGCCATCTGGAGTTGCAGTTTTTCAACTGACTTTTTAAGTCGGGCATTTTCACCGACCAGTCTCGATGCAGCATCAGCGACATCGCCTGTGCTATGAATAATTTCTGCAACCTCATCAAGGACAATCAGCTTCCGGTTCACATAATCAAGAGCTGTCTTTCCGGTAATGGCCTCAATCCTTCTGATTCCGGCAGCAATGGCAGTTTCACTGACGATCTTGAAAAGCCCGATCCTGGCAGTGTTTGTTACATGTGTTCCTCCGCACAATTCTACAGACTGACCGAATTGTACCACCCTGACAGTATCACCGTATTTTTCACCGAAAAGGGCCATGGCACCCATCTTACGGGCCTCTTCCATCGGAATGTCGTTGTGAGTGTCGCGGTTGATGTTCTGGCCGACCATTAAGTTGACCTTTTCCTCAATGGCAGCGATTTCCTCCCTGCTCAGCTTTGAGGTATGGCTGAAGTCAAACCTCAGCCTCTCAGAATTGACAAGTGATCCCTTCTGTTCCACATGACTCCCCAGAACATCCCTGAGAGCATGGTGCAGCAAATGTGTGGCAGTATGGTTATTCTCTGTCAGTAATCGTTTCGCTTCATCGGCTTTTGCTGTGAATTCCGCATGAGGATCGGAGGGTAGTTTATCAGTTATGTGAATAATAAGGTTGTTTTCCCTTAGCGTGTCAGTTATCCTGATTGTCTCACTACCTGATGTGAGGGTACCTGTATCGCCTGCCTGTCCTCCCGCCTCTGCGTAAAAGGGGGTACGGTCGAAAACCAGCTGATACCTGTCCTTGTTCCTGACTCTGATCTTACGGTATTTCATTATCCTGACTTTCTCTACCGTAGTCTCATATCCTGTAAACACTGTCTCCTCTGAGTCTGCAATGACCGTCCAGTCACCTGCATCAACCACGGCATCTTCCCTGGAGCGCTCCCTTTGCGACTTCATGCACTTCTCGAATCCTGCTGTATCGGCCTCCATTTCATTCTCACGCAGTATAAGCTGGGTAAGGTCCAGGGGGAACCCATAGGTGTCATACAGCTCGAAGGCCACGGAGCCCGGAAGTACTTTTGCACCTGTTTTGCGAAGCTGCTCTATCTCCTTTTCCATAAGGCGCTGACCCTTGCCGAGTGTACGAAGGAATGCTGCCTCTTCATCATGTATTACCCCGGCTATATGTTCGTGCCCCGCAACAAGTTCAGGAAATGTATTGCCCATTGCTTCAGTCAGAACCGGAACAAGTTTAAATATGAAGGGCTCCTCCATTCCCAGGTCGTTATAACCATAGCGAACAGCCCGCCTAAGAATGCGCCTGATTACGTAACCTGCCTTATTATTTGAAGGTATTTGTCCGTCAGCTATCGAAAATGATACTGCCCTGAGATGGTCGGACACAACACGCATGGCAATATCTGACTTGTTGCCTGACCCGTAACCAATTCCGGTAATTTCAGATATCTTATTTATTATAAGACTGAAAACGTCGGTGTCATAATTTGATTGCTTTCCCTGCACTGCCATACACAGTCGCTCGAACCCCATCCCTGTATCGACATGTCTCGCGGGCAGAAGTTCAAGTTCGCCTCCTGATCTGCGATTATACTGGATGAAAACCAGGTTCCATATCTCAACAACCAGTGGATGACCGGTATTTACCAGAGTATGGCCGGCAACCTTCGCCCGCTCTGCTTCACTGCGCAAATCGATATGTATCTCTGAGCAGGGTCCGCATGGTCCGGTATCGCCCATCTCCCAGAAGTTATCCTTTTTTGAACCTTCAAGGATACGGTTCTCAGGCTGGGGAAAGCAGGCAAGCCAGTAACCATAGGCTTCATCATCCCTGCTTATGTTCTCTTTAAGACTGCCTTCGAATATGGTGGCATATAGCCTCTCTTTTGGCAGACCGATAACTTCAGTAAGAAACTCCCATGCCCATTCAATTGCCTCTTTTTTGAAATAGTCACCGAACGACCAGTTACCCAGCATCTCGAACATAGTGTGATGATAGGTGTCATGTCCTACCTCCTCGAGGTCATTGTGTTTCCCTGAAACCCTCAGGCATTTCTGGGTGTTCGCTACCCTCGGGTGAGTTACAGCCTTGTTTCCCAGGAAGATATCCTTGAACTGATTCATGCCGGCATTGGTGAACATAAGAGTCGGATCGTCTTTGATGACCATAGGTGCCGAGGGTACAATCCTGTGACCCTTTAGCCTGAAAAAGTCAAAGAAAGCAGTCCGGATTTCCTGTGCTGTTTTTGTTCTCATACCTGGCATACAAATATTTAGTAAAAAAAAATCATACAAATGGGTTGTAAAATTAGTTTTTTTAGCTTTAATTTGCCTTCTGTTCATGAAAAAACGGGGAAACTAACCTAACCTGTGGGGAGAAGTAAATACTTTTTTGACAATGAGGACCTGCAATACAAGCGGGTCGAGTTACCTTTGGTGGTTAAGATCATGAGGCCTCTTGCCGTGTTTGCAGTGACCGTTGTTCTATTCTTTATATATAAGCATATTTTTACCAGCACCTTTGGTTCACCCAAGGAGGCAATGCTAATGGATCAAGTCGAAAATATTAAGCTCGAGCTCAATATGATTGACAGGCAGATGGATAATAAGCTTGCCCGGCTCGAGGAGTTGCGAATATCTGAGGAGAGAAGATACAGACCGGTACTGGACATGGAGATGATGCCCGATTATCTTAGACAGACTGCCGTCGGTGGTATTGAACGTTATGGTGATCTTACGGGATATCTGAACACCGGCCTGATGATATCACTTCGGAGTAAAATTGACAACATTAAGAGAATAGCCAACCTGCAGGGCGAATCATTCGTTGAGTTAACGGAAAGCACAAATGAATGGAGACGGCAGATGGAATACCTCCCAATTATTAGTCCTGTTAATGTCAACTTCCGCCTGGGTGACGGATATAAATTCAGGGAGCGGCACCCTGTGCACGGGAATCCTCAATGGCACCACGGACAGGATTTTGCATGCCCTGTGGGAACAGCCGTATATGCAACCGGCGCAGGAACTGTTATTGCAGCTGGTTGGAACTCGGGAGGATTTGGTAATTATGTGGTTATTGACCATGGTTATGGCTACAGGACAACATACGGACACCTTAGCGCCGTTAAGGTTTCAAAGGGCGACCATGTTAAGAGAGCGGCCCTGGTCGGACTCAGCGGCACTACCGGAATATCATCAGGTCCGCACCTCCATTATCAGATCGACATGTTCGGCCGTACCCAGAACCCACTCTATTTCTTCAATAACGACCTTACCGAGGAAGAGTATATTGAGATGATCAGAACTCTCAGTATGGGGGTTATATATCAGGAGGTATTAGCAAATTAGTTGATTAACTGATTAACTGACTAATTGGTATCTGATTATCTGATTATCTGATAACTTTAGTCGCTCTGGTCATGAGCTTTTATTCCTTCCGTCTCACTTTAACACTGAACCTTATACCATATTAATAAGGTTTTTTTATATTTGCAGGGTTATGGCAAGAACGAGGTATAAATTCAATCCCGAGTCGCTTAGCTTCGACAGAATAACTTTGGGTGTGGGAGCCATAATGCTTAGGTCTCTGGCATATATTGTAGGTTCCGCGATGATTGCGGTTGTTTACTGGGTGGTTTTCGCCGCATTTTTTGATTCTCCAAAGGAGAAGGCTCTGAAGCGTGAACTTAATCAGCTGGGTATTCAATATGATCTGCTGAATCGTGAAATGACTGATATGGAGACGGTGCTTGCTCATCTTCAGCGAACTGACGATAATCTTTACCGTGCCATCTTCAATGCAGAACCATTGCCGGTTTCTTACCGTGAAGGCGGCATAGGTGGGTTAAACAGATACAAGGATCTGGAAGGGTTTGATAACTCCACAGTAGTAATCGAGACAGCCCAGCGTCTCGACAAAATCAGGAAAAGGATCTACTCACAGTCGAAGTCGTTTGACGCCCTGATAGCCCTGGCTAAGGAAAAGGAGGAGATGGTCAGGTGTATTCCTGCCATTATGCCGATTTCGAACAGGGATCTTACCAGAACGGCTTCAGGCTACGGACCAAGAATACATCCATATTATAAAATAATAAAGTTTCATGCGGGTATGGACTTCACAGCTCCGAGAGGAACCGATATCTATGCAACCGGCAACGGCGTAATTGTGTCAATTATTACTTCTAACAGGGGTTACGGCAACCATATAGTAATCGATCACGGATTCGGATATTCGAGTCTCTATGCTCATCTCGACAGATTCAATGTTAAAAAGGGACAGAAGGTACAGAGAGGCGAAGTGATCGGTGTTGTTGGTAACACAGGTATGTCACTCGCTCCCCATCTTCACTACGAAGTCAAACTTAACGGCCGTACAGTCGATCCGGTAAATTATTATTTTAACGACCTTACTCCGGAAGAGTATGAGAGAATGATAGACCTGTCAGCCAAAACAGGGCAGTCATTCGACTAATACCCCCTAAACGTTTATGAATAGTAAGCTGTCTGCATTCATATTTTCCTTTGCAGTTTTATTCTGTTTTTCGACAGATAAGGTATACAGTCAGTCTGAGAAAACCGGAGTTGACACAATCGGGTCGCAGGCAGCGAAAGAGATAGTAATAGCCGGCGTTGGCGATATTATGTTGGGTACATCATATCCTTCAACAGCATTTTTGCCACCACATTCAGTATTGCAAAACCTGTTCGGATCGCTTGCCGACACCCTGGCGTCAGCCGATGTTGCCTTCGGGAACCTTGAGGGATCATTCCTCAACGACGGCGAGCCTGCTAAAAGATGCCGGGATTCACTGAACTGCTACCTTTTCAGGATGCCGGAATCATATTCAGGATTGCTGGCTGAGGCAGGTTTTGACTTTGTAAGCCTCGCAAACAATCATACAGGGGACTTTGGTGAGGCTGGTAAAAAGAAGACAAAGAGGTTGCTCGATTCACTTGGAATCAATTATGCCGGTCTCACAGAGGACCCATGGGCAATCATCGAACGTGACAGCGTAAGGATAGGCTTTTGTGCCTTTGCTCCCAACAGCGGTACCGTAAACATGCACAGAAAAGAGGAAGTGGTACGTCTGGTAATGTTTTTGGCCGATACCTGCGATATCGTGATTGCCTCTTTCCATGGCGGGGCCGAAGGTGCCGATCACCAGCGTGTGCCGGTAACGACAGAGTATTATGTGGGCGAAAACAGGGGTGATGTTCATGAATTTGCCAGATTATTGATTGACAGTGGTGCTGATGTGGTTTTCGGCCACGGACCCCACGTACCAAGGGCTATTGATATCTATAATGACAGGTTTATTGCGTATAGTCTGGGTAACTTTTTGACCTACAGTAGGTTCAATATCAGTGGACCCAACGGGCTGGCTCCTATAGCCATGATAAAGGTCGACAACACCGGGAAATTCCTTTCCGGACGGATAATACCTGCATACCAAATTAGAGGAGTAGGAGTAAGGTATGACTTTCAGGGAGGTGTAATTAAAAAAATAAGGGAACTTATTGCCCTTGATTTCCCCGATTCCGTAATTTCGCTATCGGAAGAGGGTGTTATTACATATAAATAAACATAGTTATATGCCATATAAGGAAAAAAAGGTTGAAAAGTTGTTCTATTCCATAGGGGAGAGCGCTGAAATACTTGATGTCCCGGTCTCTACGGTCAGATTCTGGGAAAACGAGTTTGATATTCTGAAGCCTAAAAGGAACAAAAAGGGTAACCGGCTGTTTACCCCCGAAGATCTCGAAAACCTGAAGAAAATACACTTTCTGCTTAAAGAGAGGGGTATGACCATCGAGGGTGCCAGGAAGACACTATCGGAGAAGGGCGCAGAAACCGATCAGGTGATGGAGGTAACAAACCGGCTAAAAAACGTACGCTCGATGCTGGTTGAATTCCTGGATTCATTTTAGGAAAGATGAAAAACGGAGAAATTATAAGGTTTATTGAGCAACATATCCCTCCTGCATTGCAGGAGAGTTACGATAACTCAGGATTGCAGGCCGGAACTTATGTTGATGAGGCGAAGGCAGCCCTGCTTGCCTTTGATGTCACCGAACAGGTAATCGATGAAGCCCTGCTTCATGGCTGCAACCTTGTCATCTCACACCATCCGGTAATCTTCTCTCCATTGAAGAGGCTTTCTGATACTACATCAACGGAAAGGGTCATTATGAAGGCTGTAAGAAACGGTATAACAATCTATTCTGCCCACACAAGCCTTGATTCAGTATATGGCGGAGTGAGCTTCAAACTGGCGGAGAGGATTGGCCTGATTAATGTTGAAGTACTTTCTCCTGTCAGGGAAAAATTGTTGAAGCTGGTTGCCTTCGTACCCAGTGGATACATTGGGAAAGTCAGAGATGCAGTTTTTGAAGCCGGCGCAGGTCATATCGGCAACTACGACTCCTGTGCATACTACCTGTCAGGAGAGGGTAGTTTCAGGGGCAATGAAGATTCTGAACCATTTACCGGAAAAAAGGGAGAACTTCATTTTGAACCTGAAACCAGATTTGAAACGATATTGCCGGCCTACCTTAAGAACGCAGTTGTGAAGGCGCTGGTCGAATCACATCCTTATGAGGAACCGGCCTTTGATATCTATCCACTCATGAATGAATGGCAGGGGGCAGGCCTCGGGGCAATTGGTACACTTTCGGATGAGCTTCCCGAACAAGAGTTTCTGAAACAATGCAATACTGCGCTGAATCCGGCCTGCCTAAGGCATACATCACTGTCAGGAAGAATGATAAAGAGAGTAGCTGTCTGCGGTGGTTCGGGATCATCCCTTATCTCTGCCGCAGTTTCACGCGGCGCAGATGCATTGGTTACAGGTGATATAAAATACCATCAGTTTTTCGGGGCAGCAGGAGAGTTACTACTTGTTGATGCAGGTCATTATGAAACTGAAAAATTTGCGATGGAGATCATATACGATATGTTAATCAAAAAATTCCCTAACTTTGCACTCCGGTTTTCAGAGACCGATACAAATCCGATTAATTGCTATTAAAAATGGAAAAGACCAGAGTACCAGAGACTGAAATACCTATCGAGGATAAGCTGAGATCTCTTTACAGCCTTCAGCTAGTTGACACTGAAATTGATAAGATCAAGATACTTCGTGGCGAGTTACCCCTTGAAGTGCAGGATCTCGAGGATGAGGTCGCCGGGCTTGAGACAAGGATAGGCAACCTTAAGGAAGAGGTTGCCGGTTTTGATCAGGCTGTAGCGAAAAAGAATGTTGAGATCGATGAATCTCAGGCTATGATTAAGAAATACGAGGAGCAGCAGAATAATGTAAGGAACAACCGTGAGTATGACTCTCTGTCGAAGGAGATAGAGTTTCAGACACTTGAGATAGAGTTGTCGAATAAGAAGATTAAGGAGTTTGCCCTGCAGATCGAAGAGAAGAAACTGCTTATTGAGGAATCTGAGAAAACTCTTGGCGAAAGAAGCGGTGATCTGGATAACAAAAAGAAAGAGTTGGATGAGATCATTGAAGACACCAGGAAGGAGGAAGAAGCTCTTGTTGCAAAGTCTGAGGCGATAGAATCAAAAATAGAGGAGAGACTTATTACGGCGTACAAAAGGATAAGAATGAACGCCAGGAACGGACTCGCAGTAGTTACCATTAACAGAGATGCATGCGGGGGATGTTTCAACCAGATTCCGCCACAGCGTCAGCTGGATATAAAGTCAAGAAAGAAAATTATTGTTTGTGAATACTGCGGCCGGATTCTTGTCGATGATGAAATAATCGGTACCGTAAACGAATAAATGACTTCTGCCAATTTCAAAATGATGGTGGCTGAGGGTATCCCGAATCAGCTACCGTCTCCCAGACCTTTTGATGAGAGGGTCAATCACGCACCTGTAAGAAAAGACATCCTCACAACAGAGGAGAAGAGGCTGGCAGTAAGGAATGCCCTTCGCTACTTCCCTGCAATATTCCACAGTGTACTTGCACCGGAATTTGCAGAGGAGTTACTTCAGTACGGCCGTATTTACATGTACAGGTTCAGACCACACTATGAGATTAAGGCCCGGCCCATAAATGAATATCCACACAGGTCAAAGCAGGCAGCAGCCATAATGCTTATGATCTCGAATAACCTTGACGTTGAGGTTGCCCAGCATCCGCATGAACTTATTACCTACGGCGGCAATGGCGCTGTATTTCAGAATTGGGCCCAGTACCGTCTTACCATGAAGTATCTGTCAGAGATGACTGATGATCAGACACTGGTCATATATTCCGGACATCCTCTTGGTCTTTTTCCCAGTCATGCCGGGGCTCCCAGGGTAGTGGTTACCAATGGAATGGTTATCCCAAATTACTCATCACAGGACCACTGGGAAAAGTTTAACGCCCTTGGCGTGTCACAGTACGGACAGATGACGGCCGGTTCATACATGTACATAGGACCTCAGGGAATTGTCCATGGAACCACCATAACCGTTCTGAATGCAGGACGTATAACAGGAGGTGTCGATAGCTCCCTTAAGGGACAGCTTTTCGTCTCCTCAGGCCTGGGGGGCATGTCGGGTGCTCAGCCTAAAGCCGCAAGTATTGCGGGCCTCGTTTCTGTAACTGCAGAGGTGAATGAAAAGCCGCTAATGACCAGATACCGTCAGGGTTGGGTCGATGAAGTTGTCAAAACAACTGACCGGCTGATAGAACGGGTAAGGAAGGCTGTGTCTGAAAAAGAGATAGTATCAATTGCATACCACGGAAATATAGTTGATGTCTGGGAGAGTTTCGCTGATGCCGGAATAAGGATTGATATGGGGTCTGATCAGACCTCTCTGCACAATCCCTGGTCAGGTGGCTACTATCCGGCAGGCATATCATTTGAGGAAGCCAACATCTTGATGGTACATGAACCGGAGAGATTCAGGGAGCTTGTAAAGGAATCGCTTAGGCGTCAGGTGGCCGCGATCAAAAGACACACTGATAACGGGACATATTTCTTTGACTACGGCAACGCCTTCCTTCTGGAGGCCTCGCGTGCAGGTGCTGATATAACCGATGGCAGTGGTAATTTCATTTATCCCTCATATGTCCAGGATATAATGGGTCCTATGTGTTTCGATTACGGCTTCGGTCCGTTCAGGTGGGTCTGCAGTTCCAATAACCCTGCCGATCTTGAAGTGACCGATGCTATTGCATGTGAAGTTCTTGAAAATCTTTTGACAACAGCTCCTGAAGAGATAAGGCTTCAATTGTCTGACAATATACACTGGATAAGGGAGGCCGCCCGTAACAAACTGGTAGTCGGCTCACAGGCACGCATACTATATGCCAATGCCGAAGGCAGGATAGGAATTGCGCGTGCTTTCAACAGGGCAATAGCTGAGGGTGAGATTTCATCACCGGTGATACTGGGGCGTGACCATCATGATGTTTCCGGAACAGATTCCCCCTACAGGGAGACTTCGAATATCTATGATGGATCGTCATTCACTGCCGACATGGCAGTTCAGAATGTTATTGGCGATTCATTCAGGGGCGCTACATGGGTTTCGTTACATAACGGTGGGGGTGTTGGATGGGGAGAGGTCATCAATGGAGGTTTCGGTATGGTTCTCGATGGTACTTCTCAATCTGATAAAAACATTGGAATGATGCTTCACTGGGATGTAAACAACGGGATTGCCCGAAGGAGCTGGGCCCGGAATCCTGGTGCAATTACTTCCATCAGAAGGGAGATGGAGCGGACTCCCCTGTTAAAGGTGACCCTGCCCGAAATACCTGATGAAGACCTGATATCAGGTCTCTTTACCTGAAGAAGCTCAGAACTTACCGTTGTTAAGCATTACCAACAGGCAGTCTTCAATCACTTCAATGCCTGCTTTCCGTGCAATCTCAACCAGTTCGGGGTTGGTGGTTCCAGGATTGAATATCAGCCGCTCAGGTTCGAGCTTAACAATATAGTCATAGTATTCCGCCTGAAACCTGGCGTTCATATATAGTGTTACAGTATGTATCCTGCCAATACCTTCAGGTTTCCCTTTTCTAATTCTGAATGTTTCATCGACATCTACATCCCTTCTGCCGATGGCAACAACGGGTATATTTCTGCGTTGAAGGCTCCTTATGGCCTTGTATGCAAATCTGTTCGGATTAGGGCTGGCTCCCAGCACAAGAGTTGTTTTCTCCATTCCCGGTAATTTTTCATTTCCGGTTACAAATAAAGCAAAAAGAAATAAAAGTCAGAAACTATCGGTCGAGGAGAACCGATGCCATTGCCACTATACCCTCCCTGCGCCCTGTGAAGCCCAGTCCTTCTGTAGTGGTAGCCTTTACCGAAACATTATCCAACTCAATTCCGGCAATTGATGATATCTGTTTGCACATCTCCGGCACGAAAGCAGAGATTTTCGGTTTGTCAAGACATACAGTTGAATCGATGTTGATTACCCGGTAACCTTTTTTGGC
>JAWOIF010000104.1:0-3979 GCA_046484805.1 Bacteroidales bacterium | reverse complement strand
TCATACCCTCGATCTCGGAAAGCTGGACGGCCCTTTGAAGCTATAAGGGACAAGATCACATGCAACAATAGAATCGGCATTTTTTGCGAAGATAATTTACGTGATGTTTTCAAGAAGGGCGAGGGAGATGTCCAGAGTATAAACCTGCTATTAACTGCTCTGTTAAGAGAAGCCGGAATGAGGGCCTGGCCGGTAATATTGAGCACCAGGCGCAACGGAATGATTCAACCTGTCTATCCTTCAATAGAAGATTTCAATTATGTTATCTGCCTTGCCGATGTCAACGGAAGCAAAATACTGATGGATGCTTCCGACAAGTATCTGACAATGAATCTTCTTGACCCTATCTGCCTGAATGATAAGGGGAGGATCATTGATAAGACTGAAACAGGGTGGATTGAACTGACAAATCCGATAAACTCGTATAAAAGAGCTGCAACATGGGATGTGGAGTTCGGAGAGAATGGAACCGCACTGGCGAAAGTGGTAGAAACCTATGAGGACATCGGGGGTTATCGTCAGCGTGACCGCATTCGTGATGAAGGAGGTTTCTCTAAATACATTGAGAGCATCAATAATCCTGAAAACGGATTTACCGTCAAAACCTCTGACCTGGAAAACCTGGAACAGCTTGACCAGCCATTTAGGCAAATGTTTGACCTGGAACTTGACAAAAACTACTTGCAGGGTGATCTATATATATTCCTTCCGTTATTCAGCGAAGCGATGAGTGAAAACCCGTTTAAACTGAAGAAAAGGGAATATCCCGTGGAATTCGATTACCCTTTTATCGAGAAAGTGGTAGTAAAAACCAAAATACCTGAAGGTTACATCGTGGAAAGTCTTCCTCCCAACAAGACATATGTGATGCCTGGCGGTGCGGCAGTTTATGGATTCAAGATAACGGCCGGGGAAAATGAAATAGTTGCTGAATACGATTTTCAAAGGAACAAGATGTTATTCATTCCTGATGACTATGAAAAGCTGAAGGAATTCTACCGGGTCGTTGTTGCAAGTCAGAACGAGACTGTGGTACTTCAAAGATCGGCAGAATGAGAATCCGGATAATGGTTTTACTGGCCTTTGCAGCATTCCCGGCTCTCAGCAGAAATACCGTTAACAGTTCCAATGACTCACTTACTGTCAATGCCAATGCTGTAATTAATAAATACCATATCACCTACGAGGTAAAATCGCCCACAGATATCCGCAAAACAACAAACTACAAAGCAACAGTGCTAAACCAGAGCGGAAGGAACTATGGCAGTGTCAGGACTTCCGTTGACAACCATAGTAAAATAACTTCATTCAAAGGAACTATCTCAAAGGCTGACGGTACCATCATTGATAAAATCAAGCAGTCAGACCTTAAAAACGTTCCTTCCTATCCTGATTTTGTTTTTGCAGCCGATGACAGGGTCTGTTATTATGAACCCGTAATTCAGGACTACCCTTATACTCTTGAATATGAGGTGACTGTCGCAAATTCAGGATTAATTGCGTTTGATACCTGGGCGCCAATTAACAACACCGGACTGTCATGTGACACTGCCTCCTATACGATTATTTATCCTGAGGACTATAAGATCAGGTATAAAAGTTTTAACATTCCCGGCAAACCCGTGATGCATAAACTTGACGGGAACCGGTCTCTTATCTCATGGAGCATAGGTGATTTCGCAGCAATAGAAATTAATAATTTCATACCCCCTATGGAAACCTTCCTCCCCTTCATGATGGTAATGCCTGAGAAATTTTCCTTTGACGGCTATTATGGAGAGGTTGCTGACGCAAAGAGTTACGGCTTATGGGTGTCAGGGCTGATCGTGGACAGGGGGAATTTGAGTCCCGGGACAAAAGAACGGATGGCTGCTCTGACGGCTGACGCAGCAGGAACAAGAGAGAAGGTGAGCAGAGTATACAGATTCCTGCAGGAAAATACACGCTATGTTGCTGTAGCATATGGCATCGGTGGAATCCAACCTGCTCCTGCCGACAAGGTCTCGCAATATGGATACGGTGATTGTAAGGGACTCTCCAACTACATGAAAGCACTTCTTTCCTCCGTCGGCATCAAATCATACTACGCCGAAATCGGGAACGGCAGGAAAAGAATAGAGCATGATGAATACACATTTCTTCAGACTAACCATGTAATACTGTGCGTTCCTGACGGGAATGACACAATATGGCTGGAATGTACCAGTCCCTATTACAATGCCGGCTACCCGGGTTATTCAAACAGTAACAGGAAAGCGCTGCTGGTGACCGAAAAGGGCGGTATCCTTGTGAACACTCCAAGGGCAGATTCTTCCAACAGCTGCCGGATGGCAAAATATGAGCTGGAGATCCGCCCTGACGGAAGTTCTGCATACAAAATCATTGAGGAGTCAACAGGTCACTACTTTGAGGACAGGCTTTACATTAAGCATATCCCCCGGAACGATGCCCTGAAGTATCTGTACCGCGATCTTCCACTAAGGAACCATGAAATTAAGTCGTTTGCAATCACAACGGATACAGACAAGCTGGCAAAACTGACAACCACCATCGATGGAAACCTAAGCAAATACGGCACTGTTGCAGGAAAGAGGCTGATAATTCCGGCAGTTCCGTGGAGGTTATTTCGTACAGTGCCTAAATTAGAAACTGACAGAAAGGCTGACATTTTTTTCTACGAGCATACAGCATGCAGTGATACAGTTTTAATCAAAATCCCCGACGGATACACGATTACCACTCAGGACCAGACAAAGGAATTTTCAAATGAAATCGGAAGATACAGGCAATCTGTCAGTTCGGACGGATCCAGCCTTTGTATAATAAGGGATGTTATCATCCCCGCCGGCAGTTATCCGGCCGAATCCAGGGAAAAGGTAACGGAATTCTATAAGAAAAGCCAGGCCATTGAAGCGATGTCAATAATGTGCGAGCTGGCAAAATAAAGGATGGCGCACGCTGGCTGTTACTCAACTCCTGAAACGTTATATTGTCTCCTCAGTTCCTCCAGTCTTACCCTGAGATCCTTTTCTACCTTGTCATATGACGGGTCATCAATGAGGTTATTCATCTCATGCGGGTCCGTGCTGAGATCATAAATCTCCCATGTGTCAATGTCATTATAAAAATGAATGAGCTTGTACCTGTCGGTTCTAATCCCGTAATGTCTCTTTACCGCATGCTCGGCCGGATATTCATAATAATGGTAATATAGTGCATCACGCCATTTTTTCGGTTTTAATCCCTTAAGCAGCGGTACCAGGGAGACCCCCTGCATGTCTGCCGGAGGCTCTACGCCGGCCAGCTCGAGGAATGTGGGTGCAAAGTCAATGTTCTGTACCATCTGTTCTATGTCGCCGTGAGCGGTGAACGACTCCGGCAGGCGCATCATGAGAGGGGTCCTGAACGACTCCTCGTACATAAAGCGCTTATCAAACCAACCATGCTCGCCAAGGTAGAATCCCTGGTCGGAGGTATATACCACCAGGGTATTCTCCAGCAATCCGGATGAACCAAGGTAGTCAAGCAGCCTTCCTGTATTCCGGTCAACAGATTGTATTGTCCTGAGGTAATCGGTAAGATACCTGTTCAGTTTGTATACTGCCAGAGAATCTCCTGAAAGCGGGTTCTCATTATATGCCCTGCTGATACTGTCGTACTCCCTGAGCCAAGCCGTGCGCTGTTCAGGGGTAAGGCGGCGGTTAAGGTACCACAGGTAGTCTTTTTCCGACTGAGAAAGAGAATCGCCGTCTGTGCCGGTGATCTTGAGGTCGGAAGCCATCCGCATGTCTTTCATGATGCTCATCTCCTGCTCAGCTGCAGCCTGTCTCCCCTGGTAATCATCAAAGAAATTTGCCGGCACCGGGAATCGTGTTCCGTCAAAAAGACCGAAGTCAACGGTGTCAGGCATCCAGTTGCGGTGGGGTGCCTTATGGTGCACCAGAAGGCAGAAGGGCCTAGAGGGATCTCTCTTCCCGAG
>JAWOIF010000180.1:0-2974 GCA_046484805.1 Bacteroidales bacterium | reverse complement strand
ACGAGAAGCCTCCTGAAAGGGTATAAACCGGCTGAATCTCCTGAAAATCGCCTCCGGGCTGTAGTGCACCCGTTACGCGACCGCCGGCATATAGTCTGTTGTTTCCCAGTGGGTAAAATAGTATGCCGGCATCTCCCTGCAGGGCTGTCCCAAAGCCATATCCGTTTGCAGCAACAGAGGCATCGAGAGCGACATACCCGGTGCGCTGTCGCAGGTTTGCTCCTGCAGAATAGTGTATTGTACTGCCTCGTCTTACCGAATAGAAACCGGGAGACATGCTGCCTCCGGCAAGAATGTAGTCATACAGGGTAAGAGAGAGATGTAACCATGGGCGGAAACTGAAACCATTAGCACCAGCAACTGTAATACTACCGTAATACTGATTCTGGAAAACCTTCTGGTTACTCAGGTTTATCGTTCTGATTCCATCAAAATAGTGAAGTAGACTCTGCTTGGTAATATTATTGTACGAGTGAGTATAATAGACCCCTGGTGAGACCCTGTGAGACATTGATACTGATGGATTGATCAACAACCTGGTAACAGTTGTGGTGCCGGCTTCAGAGTCATTAAAAACGGCTGAAGGATCTGCAACAATCTCATCTGTGTCATAGTAGTTATAGTAGAATGACAACCATACTGTATTCTTTGCCAGGTGACTTTCATCGAGCACCTTTTTGCTGTGCTCAGGTGTCATGAATGACAGTATCTTCGAAGCAGATGCAAATTCACCTGACAGCAACCGGCAGTAAAACAGGTACTCGGTTGCTACCGGGTCGTTACTGTTAAACTCAAGAGCTTTTCTGAACTGCCTTGCAGCCGCGGCATAGAATGACCTTTCATACCAGGCTATTCCAAGCCTCATCCTCATATAATAGAAATCGTGCCCCTCAGACAGGGCCTCTTTTGCAGCCTTAGTCAAATCTTTCCAACGGCCTTCAAGATAAAGATCATATGTCAGGCTGTCGTGATACCTGAAGCCCTTTGTTTCCTGAGCAGAAGTCAGGGAACAAACCATTAATAATCCTGCTGCCAAAACTATAGATCGCATCTGACAAATTCTTTTACACCTTTAGCATCAAATATTTTAAATATCGAAACCCCTTTCTCATCGAGGGCTATTTCAAATCTTCTCTCTGACAATTTTCTTCTATATATCTGTCTGGTAACCTTTGTTTTAAGTCTTATTTCAAGGGGTTCAAGCGCTCCGGCATAATCCTCAAACCGTAGTCTGAATAGAGGTTTAAGGTACATATAAAAAGGAGCTGTGAAATCGTGAAGCCACAATAACGGACCACCGAAAACCATGTTTACAGGCAGGATGTCAGTTATCTCAAATCCTTTGTAGTAGCCCAACGGAACCTTATAGGCAGCCATAAAGAACTGAAACAGAAGAGACGATTTTGATCCGGTAAAATGGGTAAAGTAAAACATGCTTTCATCGAACCTGAACCATGCTATTGCTCCGGTCTCTTTACATCTTATGTACTGGAAATTGTATTCAGAGGTTGCCACCTCCCATTCAACTTTTCGACCCCCATCAGCAGGTATCCAGCAGATATCTCTTCCCGGTATAAACCTGAAGGCATGTTTAAGCAGATTGTTCGTTTCAACATTTGAAACCAGTTCATTTTCTTTAGGTATTCCATATGTTACCAGTTGGGGCCCGTCATCAGAGTGTCTTATGTAGTTGGCAATTCTGTAGCTTAATGTCGGTGATCCTATATAGGGAGATCCCTGCACCTGGAAATGGAGGTGGGGATAGGGAGATCTGCCTGAATTACCGCACTTACCTATTATATCACCACTTTTAACCCTTTCTCCTTTTTTGACAGTAATAGAACCGGGTTTGAGATGACTAACAGAGGTGTACAAATAGTCGGCATGTCTTAAAACAACAGTATTACCCCAGTTTTCCTTTACATTCGATTCACCTATTACATTATCGGCGACGTCGTCGGTTACCATCTCAACAATACCGTCAGCCGCCGCAGTGACCGGCTTGCCGTAACAGTAATAATCCTCAGGAATATCTCCCTTGCCCTTATGCTGCTTACCGTTTTTATCATTTATGATGAAATCCCAGGCATGGCGCCATTCTCCCTTATGTGTGTGCACACCTTCATGCCCCTGCGAGACCGACCAGGTTCCGAAGAATGGAAACCTCAAGGGCATAATCTCATGTCTGAACCTTGACTGATCATTTGTCCAGGCATAAAGATTTCTCTCCGGGGAGTTCTGCTGAAAAACCACCTCAGCCAGGCCTTTGGTATCCCTTGTACGGAATTTCACTGCATAGAGAAAGAGCAAAACCACAATATTAAAGGGAAGGGCATAAATAGGAAGATATAAGATACTGAAGGCCGATGAAAGGCTTATTGTAATAAGAGCAACGATAGGAACAAGTACTACCGTCCAGATGTATGAACGTACCGATGGCACCAGGAAGAAGCCGCCCACTGCCACTGATGTGAGTATGTAGTTAAATCCTATGTAGCTATAGTTAAGGTCAGAGATCTCGGCACCTGCAAACTGGTAGAAATAGTAGGCTGTGAAGAATCCGAGCAGCGAAAGTGTAAAGGCTATACGTGAGCTGGCAAGGAGGCCGGCAGCAATAAGTATTCCTGCGAAGGTATTATACTGGAAGAGAATAGCGCCCAGCGACTGGAGGTAAATCTTTACCGGCCTGACAAACTCAAGCCTGTTCCACCATTCATACACATCGACCATCCTGCTTCCTCCCAGTATATACATCTCATTGAGTGTATAGATACCCCTTTCACTTATTCCGAGAAAACTGAGTTCACGTGAAGCCAGTGTCAGTACCCAGGCACCGAAAAGAAACGGGATGCTCAGGAACGGGAGGCTGTATTTTGTCAGTATACCTTTGACAGATACCGAGATGAACAGGGTAAGAATTGAGGCAAGAATAATGATAATATATAGCAACAGGGCGGGCTGGAACCATATTCCG
>JAWOIF010000078.1:0-7415 GCA_046484805.1 Bacteroidales bacterium | reverse complement strand
CCATACTCATCCGTTGTGCTGGCCCTGAAGAGGTATATGGCATCGTCGATGTTGTCCTTTGTCCAGCCTGAGGCGGCATCCCAGTCGATCGGGGAGGGGTATGGGTTACCGACAAGGTTGAATCCCAGTGTATAGGGGTTATTATTGTTGTAAAGAGTCATGGAAAGAGGGCCATTATTTACCACCCCTTTGACATCCACGGTACCGGGGTCAGCAGATGAGCCGAAATTGACTGCATATCCGGCCAGAGGTTGAAGAATATCTGTGGGGGTTTTGTAGGCAACCCATCCCGAAGCAGGATTGCCTCCGACATTCCTGTTCTCATCGTATCTGTAAAACGTTGTGAACGGTGCTGTAAGATCCATATCATCGCTGAATTCACCCACAGCGGCAGACTGGAAGGGCGAACTGAAATATTTATAGCCGAAGGCAGAAAGAAGGTATCGTTGCATCGTTACATTACCATTGATAGTTCCCCTGCTCTTCCCGTCAATTAAGGCAGTCCCTGAAGGATCAGACACCAGAACCAGTCTGTCATTTGATTTAAGAAGCCCGTGGTTCAATACAATACCGTGAACAAGTAAATCCTGATCACTGAGCGCCAGGGGATTTGTTCTAATGATCGTTAGATTATCAATCTCAGCCGGGTCATTAAACAAACCTGCAGGCAGTTCAAATTCTGCACCTGTTGAGTCTGCAGGAGTGCCGAAGGAAAGGCTTGATAATGCTGATGTCTGAATTGTGCCAGATGTTCTGATAACAGGCGTATCAGAGTACTGAAATGTAAGTGAGGCAGAATTCAGATCAAGTGATCCGGAAGTAAGAGTCAGTATCCCATTGATAATCAACGAATTTGTTAACATGACAACCGCCGGATTATCTATTGTAAGATTATTAACAGATGATGGTAATCCATTTCCGGTTGCCTGCGGGGAAGTTCCGGCATAGGTATAACTTCCCCAGGGACTGTATGTTCGAGTACCTGATTTTATGTTTCCATCGGTGCCGGTTAAAGTTATACCTTCAGGAGAACTTATTATAATATCGGCGAATTCATTCAACAGAAAACTACCCGTACCGGTTATATTACCGGAAATACAATTAAGAGTTCCGTTAACGGAAAAATCATATGAAGGACCGTCATTTACAATCAAATCAGCGTAAAGATTAAGGGATCCTCCCGGATCAATAATAAACTGGTCAACAGTTACTGGAGCAGTGTTAGCTACAACATGAGGTGAACGTATAGTGATATATCCTGATACTAATGATGGCGTTGTTAGTGCCGGTATCCAGTTAGTGCCATCGAATGATTCCCAGGTTGTTGTAAGGTTCAAGTTACCTGATTGTCTGGTCCTGTAGCTTGCAACAGGACGCTCCCCAATCTGAAAATCACCAAATGTTGTTAAACCTGTGGCCTGTGTACTGGCCGGCTCAAGTATTCCCATTGCAGGATACTGCCATGTTGACAGATAGTATTGCCCAATATAAAAGTTATTAAAATCAGCACCAGGATCAATATCTGAGCTGGCAAAATGGAATTGAGCCTTACATGAGATAAAGCCAGAGACAGCTTCGTTGGTTAAGGTCCAGTGACGATTAACTGTAACTCCAATGTTAAATGTTGATGACCCGATGCCCGGATGGTCTCCATTAGTGGTTTTTGCTGTGATACTGCCTCCGGTTGTTATTGTACCGACAAATTCCAGAATTACCGGTGCGTAAACAGCAGCATCTCCGATTTCAAAGGTTTTTGTTGTTGTCCCGGCAGAAATTCCTTTGCATAAATTTCCATTTACATATTTGCCTGCCCCGGCTCCAACAACCTCTGCAACTGAAGATAATGTAAGTGTAAATGAACCTGTATTCAGTTTGCCGTTTAAAAATGTAATCCTGCCGGTAACGGTTCGGGAACTGTTGAGAGTTACACCGCTTACATTGTCTACGATCAATCCACCTGCACCCTCGAAGATTGAAGGGAATTCGATTCCTGTAGTCTGGGTGCCTGAACCTTTATACTTTATAGCTGACAAAGGCCCAAATACAGGCGTTGTGCCAGTACAGGTTGCCGAGCCCTCCCTGGAGAGGGTACCGTAAACCTGAACACCGTTAAGAGTTTTGGCGCCACTTCCCGATAATGTGAGATTCTGATAATCAGTACCCAATAGTGTCTGGGTCCCTCCACGGGCATAATTGACTGTTGATGTTGATCCATTAAGGTTAATATTATTGGATCCGGTTGTTGAAAGGGAAAACGGAAGTGATGCTCCGTTCAGCAAAAGCGTTCCTGTCTGAGGTCCCACTGCAAGTGACAGGGTCGAAACATTCAGAGGATCAGAATTTGCAGTAATGATACTACCGTCAACTGCAACATTCCCGGCTAATATATTAAACCCACCGTTCCTGAGGTTTACGTTCCCTCCAGCATAACTGTTTATGTAGATATTGTTCTTGGGGGAACCTTTAACCTGAAGATTTAGATTGGCAATAGATGAGTTGAAAATATGATTGAAGACAGAGGAGGAAGATGGATCAGTGGGTGGAGGATTATCTTCTGTCCCTACTGTGACATCGGTGCAGGTCAGAGTTCCTGTACCGGAAAGAAAACACTCTGAATCGCTGTCCGCCTGTTTATAGAGAGCTACACCATTTTTGACTGTAAGTTCTGCGGGTGAATCAATAATCAATGTAGCAGAGACCCCGGTAAAAGATATTGAAGTACATTCCTGGTCGCTTGTCACATTTACAGTATGGCCATTTTGAATATATACATCATCGTTTTTGCCAGGAATGCTTGCTCCCGGCACGCCGCCGGGTGTCTCCGACCATATTAGCGTTGAATTCCAGTTGCCGCTTGCAACAGAATAACGGTTAGCTCCGTTTGCGGACACAGCAATAAACAACAGTTTTACTGTCAGCAGAAATATAATATATATCTGTCGATGCTTTTTCATATTGTTGCATCAACAATTGTTGATGATTTGTTCAATTCCCTGGTTTAGCGAAGAGCCAGTTCCGCTTCGGCATACCTTAACGGTTTGACATCTGAAGGCGCGGAATAGATAACTCTAAGGGTCCCTGTCCTGAAATCAACCCCCTGCACTCTGTTCAGATTGAACTGAAACCGTCGTATTGTATTGGGTGTATAAACCGCCACTCCATTGGCAATACCCACTCTTGTTACATTACCCTGAGGGGAGATGTGATCAACGGTCAGATCACCATATACTGACATATTCCCGGAGCGGTTGAATAGAAGGCTGAGCCTTGGATCAGCATCCTCCTCAAGTTTAAGAGAGAGGTCCGCAAGCACAACATTCACAGAGGTTTCACCGCTTCTGATGATGACGGGAATAGTTATTCCGAAAATGGGAGTTAGCTTTACCGAAAAAGATGTAGTATCCTGCGATGTATCTGTTTCGCCCAGGGGCCTGATTTTGGGGACTGCCCTGAAATAAAAATGAGACCGGTATTCCCCGGCCGATAGTTCATTCGTGCGGACAAGCTGAATCTTAACCACCTGTGATTCGTTCGGACCCAGAGTGACTGACCGCGGAAAGTAGCGGACGTACCTGTCGGCAAAGCGCTGTCCGGGATCAGGCTCGGCGATTGTCTCAAACCCACCATCGTCGGTCATTCTTATCTGAACCAGGGATATTGCATAAGTGGCACTATCCTGTCCAATGTTGGCAAGGTTAAGGTCAAAAGATCTTTTTGAGCCCTCAAGAACTACGCGCCTCGGTGTAATCAGGAGGTTCCCCTGCGCTGATGTGTTGACAGGGATCAGGGAAATAAGCAGAGACAGGATGAACATACGGGCAATCACAGATCTGACACCGGAAGCCTGAGAGCGCTCTCTGGATATTGATCTGCCAGGTGGTGTCGATCTGATTATCATCAAAGGAAAAGCTAATTGAAGTCGAAAGTAATTGTATAAGTTCCTGTATACAAACCCACCGGGTTGTCATTCAGAGTTCCCACTTCGAGAGTCGCGCCAACGTAAACTGTCTGATATCCATCCTGAAGGGTTCCTGCTCCCGGCCCAGGTGAAGGAACAGATATCCAGTCGCTTACCTTCATGGTTCTGGCGCTGGCAGTATTGGTCAGAGTGGCAGGCGAATCAGGGAGTGAGACAGAGAAGTTGGCATAACTGTCGCCTGTTACATAGAAGCTGGCAGCATTGTGGAGCCCTGACCCTTTGACAACACTTCCCAAAACTGATATGGTTCCCTGCGGAGTAAGTATTATCTTTCCCCCATAAGGCCCCGGAGAAAAGCGGCCAAAATTCATCTGGGATGTTTCGACTGCTGAAAATGCGGAGATAACCTCAGCAAAGATACGACCAGTTACACTGGCCTGATTAGTATTTTGAGCCTGCAATCCCTTGCCGTAAAAAACTGACAGAATTAAAACAAAATATACGAGTACCTGTTTTTTCATCATCGCTTCACATGCTAACAATGATATTTGGCTATGATCTGTATTTATTTGTCATTAAGGAGAAGATCAATTATCGATGCAAAATCCACCTTGTTAACTGAGCATTAAACTGACCGTTAATGGATCAGTTATAGTTAACTGTTACAGTCAGATCGGTAGTATTTGTATAAGTGCCTGCAGGCTGAGCAGCTGACACATTCAGAGTTCCACCAACAGCAAATGTTTCCGTACCGCCTGTAAGAGTTCCTGTGGAGTTGTCTGTGATAGGGTCAACAGTCATGGAATTGGCTCCGCTGGCCAGGGTTATTAAAGCAGGGATAGTCATACTGTAAGTTGCGTCGATAATACCTGTTACAGTGAAGGAAGCCGCGGTAGGTGTTCCGGCTATTACTGTTACACCGGCGCTGGGAGTAAGGGTATTATCCAGGTTGAGAACAAGTGTCCCGCCTCCGGCTGATGCCAGTGTCCCAAAATCCATATCCACCGTACTGGAAATTGTAAGTGGTGTAAAGATAACTGCCGTTGCTGTTGCCGTTGCTGAAACCTGTGCATAGGTTGCAGCAGTAAAAGCCACCATAACGGTCAGAAGAGCTAAAATTTTTGTCATTTTTTTCATTTTTTAGTCTGGTTTTAAGCATGAGTAATTTCTTTTCTGTTATGTTTTTAGATTTAATCTTCTTTGATCATCGCATCTGATCAAGGTATAAACTAAATCGATACATGATTTATTGTCAAAATTAGTGCTAAAAAAATGAAAAAACCCGGATGGTTTAATAACTATTTAACAATCTGCCGAACTTATTAACAACAGATACTGCTGTTTTTAAGCAATTTACAACGATTGAAAGTAATGTTACGAAATTGTTAAATTTTATTACCAGCTCCGGATGAAGGAGTTAAAGGTTAAAAGTGTAGGTATATTTTACCATTAATGCCCTGGTGTTGTAGACGGGCAGGTTTGGCACCTCGCCTGTACGGTTTGTATTCCGACCCTCATTGATAACAATATAGAGGTCGTTTCCTTCTTTGGGATTATACCTCAGCCTCAGATTTGATATAATACCGTTCATTGCCGTATTGTACTGGAAATATGCGTTGACGGAGAACCGTGTATTAAGCATGTATAGTGCCTTCACTCCCAGTATATGGTTAGTCATCCTTTGCTCCCTGCCTTTAAATGATACATAGTCGAAATTATAGGTCCCTCCCAGTTCAAAGTGCTTTGAGATGTTCCAGGTGGGTCTCAAGCCTGCAGAAAAGCGCCCCCCGTCGAAGAACTGTCCGGTCTCGGTCATGATTATCATAAAGAGGGGTTTAGACATCGAAGTGATGACATTTCCCCTGAAATTGACAAACTCATACCTCCCGTGAGGGATCCAGATCTCATTTTCGCTTATCTCAAGACCCTCCCGGAGTTGCTCAACATTATACACCAGGTAAAGATCTCCGCTCCACTGGTTTTTAGTCTGGAACGACCAGCCGGACATCACATTTAACGACATCATGGTTCCGTCATCCGCGAAACTTCTCTGGTTCACCCTGATCTCCGGCGAATGGCTGTAGAGCTTCGAATTTTCCCCGGGTATCCAGCCATATCTGATACCACCCCTTACACTCGAATAGTCGTCGATCATTTCGAATCCTATTCCGGGATTGAAATGCACACCGGAATAAGAATAACCGATATTGTAACCGAAACCCTTTCTGGAGCGGTTTTCCCAGTTGACTGAGAACCTGAGAGGCTCATGAAATGAGGCGTTTACAGTATCATTCTCGAATGTCTGGCTCCATTTAATATCGAAGTAGTTTTCACCTGTCACACGGAAAATGCCGTCGATACCGTATGCCAGGTTGTAGGTACCATCTGCTCCAAGCCGGCTTGTAAAAATAGCTCCGACATAGGAGTTTTCATTGATCACCTGACGTCGTAATCTTGCTACCCCGAAATTTTCGGAAGGAAGTATCTGCTCCCTGGTTCCCTCAGAATCTTTTTTCCACAGGGGGGCTGTCTGCATATCAAGTAATCCGGCCTCCCATTTACCAAGCCGTCCGAATATCCTGGCTCCGCCATAAATACGGACAGGGTCGCCATCGTCGCTTAACCCTATCCTGCGGCTGTAGAAAAGGTTATTGCTACCGCCCATGCCAAAATCAAAGGTACTTGCCCTTTCGAGGAAAAACAATCGTTTTTCCGGGAAGAAGAGTGAATAACGGGAGAGGTTGATCTGTTCATCATCAGCCTCAACCTGGGCAAAATCGGTATTTAAAGTCAGGTCCATCACCAGGTTGCCGGCGAGACCCATTTTAACATCGAGGCCGGCTTCTGCCAGAGGCCCGGCTGTCTTATAATAATCTGTTTCAGTATTGTTTAAATCATATCTGTCCTGATAACCTCCAAGCACATAGGGGGCGATATATACAGGTTTGCCGGCTTTTATTCCACGGAACACGATCTCCTGTGCCTGCGAGGGTTTAATAGGGGACACCTGTCCCCAGTTGGGTGGGATGGCCGGAAAAAGGATCACCTCATTTTTCGACGGTATCCACCTTTGAATGGTAAGGCCCATCTTAACCTCACCGTTCTTTTCCTGGAAACGGAGGCTTGAAAGTGGAATCCTGAACTCAGCTGACCATCCTTCATCACATTTGTTTGCTAGCACTTCCCAGAAAGCATTCCAGCTGGTATTCATTGGCATCTGGTCGTCGGGCCTGTTTGGCACGGCATCCTTCTGTATGGTTGCATCAAATCTCAATGCGTCAGGAGTTGTCCCGAACACCTGGAAATTCTCCTTATCGTTATAAGTATCGAGAAATATCATGAACCAGTCACCTCCTGCTCCTGTATAATCGCGTTTATAGCTGGCAGATCTGACCATGTTAGGATCCTTGCAATAGAGCCAGGCTCCGACATACAGGTATTTATCATCATATGCCATCCTGACATCACTCTCCTCGGATGGCCCTCTGCCCCACAC
>JAWOIF010000153.1:0-11467 GCA_046484805.1 Bacteroidales bacterium | reverse complement strand
TCCTGGTAGCTGTATTCAAAGGGATATGATATTTCAGGAGAGTCGGTGAAAGTTGTTGTGAAAACCTCCCTTATATCGAGTCCACCGGCATATTTCGACTCAATGCTCACAAAATTCCTTGTGAGGGTAATTCCATGGTATCTTTCCGTGGCGGTAGAGCTGAAGAAGAGGTTAAGATCGACCCACGAGCGGGCGATATTGCTTACCCGGTATCCCATTCTCACTCCCCAAGGTCTTTCCATGTCGAAGTCATAGGGAAGGCCAAATTCAACTGAATGGCCAAATCCGGCCAGGTTTCTTTCAAAGAGGGATATTTCACCCTTCTCGGGCTTTTTGTAATCGAAGTCTGCTCCCAGCGAATAGTCATCGCGGGTAATTATCATTACTTCTGCCTCAATTTCAGATACCGGCAAAACAATGATTCTGACGTCGTTGATAAAGGCGAGGCTTCTCAGGTTTCTTTCCGTTTCGCTCAGCGACAGGTCAGAAACAGTATCGCCGGCTGCAAACATCAGGTAATTGGATAAGAGTCGTTCACGAGACCGTACATGGGTATTATTAAAGAACCTGACAGCCCTTCCCTCCGGCTCCGGTTCAGGGTTCATCAGGCTGGTACCGAACGGGTTGAGTCTGACGATGTTTATATTACTGATTATATATCCGTTAAACAGGCTGAAGTCCTCAATGCTTCTACGGCTGGGAATATTGTCATCGTCGCTGCCGGGTTCGACTATTACCAGATCATACAACCTTCTGCCCAGATTTCCCCTGTATGCCCTGGTTCTGAGTGAGTCATAGAAAGCCTTTGTGGTTTCACCTTTATCAAGAGTTACCATTTTCAGTGTTGAGGGAACCAGGAGCACGGAATCGCGGGAGATCACAGTAATGCCAGAGGCTGATTTTATTACCGATCCCCTTTTGATAAGTATGGCAGAATCAGGCGGTTGCGTCTCCTGAGCAGTAGCAGTTTGCAGGCATAGCAAAAAGACGAGCACCAGTACCGGTACTCTGCAGGATGATGCTTTGAATGCCCCGGCACTCATGACATTGTCAGGTTTCGTTCAGTACATCATCGGAATTGAACTGGAATCCGAGTCTTTTACCAGTAGCCAGTTTGGAGGTCTGTATTTTAGCTTCTGCCTGACCCACGGTGGCTATTTTCACCGCATCATATGGGGGAACCAGGAGGTCGAACTCGAGGCTGTACTGTATTGCGGTAGAGATTATCCTCACCATGGCCTGTTCTGATATCTCTTCCTGGCCGAAGTTTGTGAATAGCAGGGCCATTTGTCTCTTACCCTCAACGAAGTACTGGTTCTCATGGTTGATGAATATCCTTGCGATAAGATAACCGAGGTCGTCCATTCTTGAGTACTTGAATGAATCGGCAAGGAAGTTATAGATGCTTATGACTCCTGAGTAGGAGTTGAGTTTGTTTTTCTGGATATACTGTGTTTTCCATGCCGGGTGGTCGCGGTCGAATTCAAAGATGTTCGAATGCATTGAGAAGAGAAGAAGGTCTCCTGCAATCTTTAGCTGGGCATCAAAGTGCCCCCTCTCTTCGTAGTGGAGTTTAATCCTCGGATCGAAGTTTGCGACATCCTTGTTTAAGTCCTCGGCTAGTTCGGCGAGAACGCCCTTTATTTTTACGAAAGCCTCGAATGTATTGTCGTAAACCTTCTGTTTCAGAAGCGATTTGTTGGTAAGGGTTGAGACAATGCTGACCTTTTTCTCAGCTATTTCGTCACTATATGGCATGGTTCTGCAGGTTGGTTGAATTAGTGCTTCAATGTAGTAAAAAAAAACGAATCAATAGGCTCGTGCGAATAGTACTCTTCTCTCCGAAGGCTTTCCGGTGAGGATACATTTTCCCTTTTCATCGGGTGAGTCGAGGGGAATGCATCTTACTGTCGCTTTTGTCCGGTTTTTGATCTCCTCTTCGGTCTCCCTGGTTCCGTCAAAATGAGCCATGACAAAGCCGCCCCGGTTCTCGATTATATCGGTAAACTCTTCCCAGCTGTCGGTATAGTGTGTGTTCTCCTCCCTGAACTTCAGTGCCCTGTTGTAGATATTTTTCTGGATATCTTCGAGCAGGCCGGGGATATATTCATCTATCGAATCTGCATTGACAGTGACCTTTTCGAGGGTGTCTCTGCGGGCCACTTCAACGGTATTGTTCAGGATGTCACGTGGTCCTATAGCTATTCTGACAGGAATACCCTTGAGTTCATAGTCAGCGAATTTCCATCCGGGCTTCTGTGTGTCGCGGTCGTCATACTTCACCGAGATGCCTTTTTTCCTCAGGCGTTCGCAGATGTTCATTGCTACCGGCTTCATCTGTTCGGCTCCATCGTTACCCTTGTAAATAGGTATTATCACCACTTGCAGCGGTGACAGTTTCGGGGGAAGCACCAGACCGTTATTATCGGCATGTGCCATAATCAAAGCCCCGATCAGCCTTGTGGAAACGCCCCATGAGGTAGCCCATACATAGTCGAGTTTACCTGATTGGTCGGCGAACCTGACATCGAAGGCTTTTGCAAAGTTCTGCCCCAGGAAGTGGCTGGTACCGGCCTGCAGTGCCTTACCATCCTGCATCAATGCTTCTATTGCGAAAGTGTCGAGGGCACCGGCGAACCTTTCTGACTCGGTCTTTCTTCCCTTAATTACGGGTATTGCCATAAAGTCCTCAGCAAAAGATGCATAGAGGTCTATAATCAGCCTGGTTTCAGCTATGGCCTCCTCTTTTGTAGCGTGTGCAGTATGTCCCTCCTGCCAGAGGAACTCGGCTGTTCTGAGGAAAAGCCTGGTACGCATTTCCCACCTTACCACATTTGCCCACTGGTTGATCAGAAGAGGCAGGTCGCGGTATGACTGGATCCAGTCGCGGTAGGTGTTCCAGATGATCGTCTCAGATGTGGGTCTGATGATGAGCTCCTCCTCGAGTTTGGCTTCGGGGTCGACTACGATACCCTTGCCATCCGGACTATTCTTAAGCCGGTAGTGTGTAACCACGGCGCACTCCTTGGCAAAGCCCTCTACATGTGCAGCCTCACGGCTGAAAAAAGACTTTGGGATGAAGAGAGGGAAGTACGCGTTTTCATGTCCGGTCTCCTTGAACATCCTGTCGAGTTGTGACTGTATATTTTCCCAGATTGCGTAGCCGTGCGGCTTGATGACCATGCAGCCCCTGACGGCTGAATTCTCTGCGAGGCCGGCCTTTATTACGAGGTCATTGTACCACTGTGCGTAACTCTCATCCTTGTTGGTTAAAAACTTTGCCATTGAATTTTATGCTGTTATTGTAAAAATGTGTTTATGAAAAATATTCCGCAAAAATAGACAAATCAATGCAAACCGGAAAGAGAAGAGGCTGGTCAATGATTGTAAAAGTTTTAATAGTGATATTGGTTGCGGAAACCGGTAACATCATAAACGCCGGTAACCTTATGCAGGTTTTGAAATATCTCGTGATGAATATTCGCAGAGTCAGTGAAAAAAAGGATGTCGGGGTTATCGGATAAATGTGCTATCTTGGTACGGTATTTGTATATATTTAGCCGGATTAACCAAACAGAGGGAGGATAAAATGAAAACACTGATTTACATAGGAACAATAGCAGTTCTCTTCCTGACATCGTGTTCTTCAATGTTTTACGCAGGTGCAGGAATCGACGATCTTTATTATACGCCTTCAGACAGCTATGTGGCAATACAGGGCGATAATATCGTTACAGATGCCTACGCAGCTCAGAGTTACGACTATTATAATAACATTTATAATGCCGACACCCTGGTCTCAGACTATTATAATGATAATCTCGAGTATGCGGTAGAGGAGGATTATTACGACAACCGTCAGTACGGTTATTTCGATGGTATGCCATACTCGTACCGTCTCAGCAGGTTCTACGGCAGTTCTTTCTATCCCTATTGGAGGAATCCTTACCATATGTACGGCGGCTTCGGATCATCCTATTACGGATACAATAATCCATTCGGTTATTATGACTACTACAGTCCGTTCTACTCACCCTATTCCTACGGTTACTACTCACCTTATTCCTACGGTTATTACTCACCCTTTTATTCCTCTTATTATTATGGGTATGGAGGATATTATGGTGGTTCTTACGGCTGGGGTGGTTATTATCCTTCCTACTACGCATATGGAAATCCCGAGTCTAATCTTACAGTTGCCAGGCGTCAGTCATACAGTACTCTCAGCAACAGCTACGGCTCAGGCATGATAGGTGACAGCAGGGCTGGCAGGATTGTTCAGAGCGGTGACAATGCTTCAAGGCGCGGTGCTCAGACCACTGCCGGAACGATTTCGACCGGCACTGACTCAAGAAGGGTTGTGACGACTTCATCATCTGCTATCAGCAGGGATGTTCAGACACAGCAGAGCAGAACCCTTGATGTGGAAGCATCGAGAAGGAGTGCAGCTACCCAGGTCACCCGTCCGGATTACTCCACGACCAACAGGACATACACACCTACTTATACAAACCCGAGGGTAACTACCAGGCCTTCGTATAATAACAGCAGGGCCACAACAAATACCGGTACAACCAATGTAAGGACCATTAATACCAACACAAACAGGACCATCAATAATACCACAAACAGGAGCATTGGAACCGTCAATTCATCCCGGGTTAACAGGAGTGTCTCTACCGGTACGATACGTAACCAGACATCTACTTCAACACAGAGCAGGGTAAATACATCGACAGGAAGAAGCTCAACGTTATCACTGCCTGTAAGTACCGGCAGAAGTACAGGAGTATCAACAGGTTCTTCAGGCAGGTCAGGCAGTATAATGTCAACAGGTTCCTCAGGCAGATCATCCAGTTCAATGTCTTCGGGCAGTACGATCTCTTCCGGCAGGTCATCCTCTGTAAGTTCGGGCAGTTCTTCTTCCGGCAGGAGCAGTTCAACATCATCTACCGGTAGATCTTCGTCCTCAAGTGGAAAAAGATAGAGGTGCTTTGTCATTAAGAAGAAAGAGCGACCCTCAGATTTAACATGTACTTTAAAAAGTTGCAAAATGAAGAGAGTTATTTTAGCGGCCATTATTATAGCTGCATGCAGCGTGCATATCAAAGCACAGAATCCTGATGACGCACTAAGATATTCCCAGCAGTTTTATACAGGTACGGCCCGTTTCAGTGCAATGGGCGGAGCATTTACAGCCCTCGGCGGCGACATCTCCTCAATAGCCCTGAATCCTGCCGGAACCGGAGTATTCAGGCGTTCAGAATTCAGTATTTCACCACATGTAGGGTTTGTAAATACATATTCCTACTTTACCTCAGAAGCAGAAGAATCAATTTATAATTTTAATTTAGGACAGTTCGGTGTTGTGTTGCCGATGATACAGACCGGAAGGGAGACAGGTCTGGTCTCACTAAATTTCGGTTATTCATATAATTTGAATAACAATTACACTGCCAACACCATAATCAGGGGGACAAACTCCACAAGCAGCATGGCAGATTACTGGGCTTCAATAAGCAATGGTAACCTGTACTCCAATCTCTCAGGGGCTGCCGGAATGGCTTTTGATGCCTGGCTGATAGACACCTTAAGCGGCTCAGGAGGAAATCAGTTTGAAACAGTATTCTCACGTTACGGGGAATCTCCGACTTCAACCTATGGCCAGTCGGTAAGGAGGTTAATCACAAATGAGGGATTCAGCGGGGAGCATTCCTTTTCAATAGGAGCCAATTACAACAACAACCTGTTTGCAGGAGCTACCCTCGGACTGACAAGGTTCACCTATACAGGACATTACGAGCATGTTGAGAACGATCCTGGCAATGCTATTTTTGATTTCAACTCATTCTCATACATTGATCACTTTGAGGCCTCAGGCACAGGCTATTCTCTTAAGGCAGGTGTTATTTACCTCCCTTTTGAATTCTTAAGGATAGGCCTGGCTTTTCACAGTCCGACGATCTACAGGGTAAATGAGTACTACTATGAGGACCTTACATCGACATTTGATGATGGTGACCGTTATGAGTTCGCATCAGATGCATTCAGGTTCAATTACAGGCTCACTACTCCATTCAGGGTGCTGGGCGGTGTTGCGGTGCAGCTAATGAAAACTGCTACCGTAAGTGTTGACTATGAGATGGTGGATTTTGGAATGACGCGCTTCAGCAAAGCGAGTGACGGTTATGAATATTATGATGAGAACCAGTCAATAAAGGATATCTTCAGACAGGCGCACAACATCAGAGCAGGCGCTGAGTACAGACTGGGAGGTCTTTATTTCAGGGGAGGATACGGTTTATACGGAACAGCTTTTAATTCAGATGAAATCAACAGCGATAATTTCCATACTTCATTATCAGGTGGTTTAGGATTCAGGCAGTCAAGTTTCTATATTGATCTTGCCTATACCAGGCTCACCAATCAGATGAAGTATTACATGTACAATTATTATAATGTCGATCCGGTAACGATTGAGACTACCAGGAATACGGTTATTGCAACTTTGGGTCTCAGGTTTTAGCGTTACAATTTTCAGGGGGCATATTAGCAGGAGGCGCCATTTTTGGCGCCTCATTTTTTTTAGTAAAGACTCTTAAGATACGGCAGCGATTCGGGGCCCATATTAAAGATAAGATCTATAATACTGATATCGGGTTTGAAACCGTAGCGGTCGGAAAAGAGCTGTGGATAGGGTTTAAATTCGATCTCCCTGCGATAAGGGTTGTTTGATTTGGGCGATATTGAATACCTAAGGTCTGAGTCTGATATTTCCGGTTTGACAAACGAGCCGGTGAAGGAGATATCTGTTTTGATACCAAGGGTTTCGAGAGTCAACTTCAGGAGCTTCATATTAAGATTGACAAGCAAAGGTTCGCCTGATGAGATGATCTCAAAAAACTCACCTGAATAAAAATCGAAATAGGGAGCGTTGCTGTATGCTGATATTAATGACCTTATGTGGTCTGGTCCCCATCGGCGACTATAGTCAATAAGTACCTCATCTACCGGTGTTTTATGAAAGCTGCCCCTCAGTACCGGCACTGACAGCGACTGGAGTCCGTTTGCTCCTGCTATGATACATCTGTTGCGATACGATTGTTTAAGGTATGTTTCATTTAGTTCGATCTTCACCTCACTGTAACGGGCGATAGAAGCAATATACCCCACCGGAGGCAGGTAAGCGGTTGAGAGCAGTAGTATCTTCCCGGGCATCCGGTTCATTATGGATTAGTGCAGGCGGTTGATTCTGCTGGCCGAGAATCCCGCCCCAAAGCCATTATCGATATTGACGACCGAAACGCCTGCAGCACAGCTGGTAAGCATTGCAAGCAGGGCTGAGACCCCTGCAAAATTAGCACCGTAGCCTACGCTTGTGGGAACTGCGATTACCGGCTTATCGACCAGTCCGCCCACAACACTGGCCAGTGCGCCCTCCATTCCGGCTATTACGATCACCACCTTGCACCTCTTTATATCCGGCAGCTTATCTATTAGCCTGTGTATTCCTGCGACACCGGCATCGTAGATCCTGACCACATCATTACCCAGCAGTTCGGCAGTTACTGCCGCTTCTTCGGCTACAGGTATGTCTGATGTTCCGGCTGTAATTACCGCAACAGCGGTTTCCGGTTTTTCGTATTCATGGGTTTTGCGGCTTATAATACGGGCTTCATCATGGAAGAGAGCGTCAGGCAGTATTTCCTTAACGGCAGTGAACATCTCAGGAGTTGCACGGGTACCGATAATATTGTTTTCCCTGTCAGCCATAAGACTGAAGATACCTTTCACCTGCTCAATGGTTTTGCCTGAACAGTAAACAATTTCGGGGTAGCCTGTCCTTATCTCCCTGTGGAGATCGATTTTTGCGTATCCCAAATCAGCATAGGGGAAATACTTCAGTTCTTCAAGAGCTTCATCCACCTGAACTTTGCCTGTCCTGACATTATCGAGCAGTTTTTTAAGATCGGAGATATTCATGGCATTTATTTGTTAAACTTCAGAATTTAGAGATTCAAACGGATACCGGCTTAGTCTTGCGGTAACCTCCTTCAGGGGTAAGCCCGATTTCAGTGCAATATCCCTGCATTCATCGGCTTCTGGTTTGGCTGATACAAGACGGTTGTCGAGATAGCTGAACTTGAAGCTGACCTTTCCGAATTCAGTATCGAGAGAGAGCGTTTTGCGGTCAAGGGTACTCTTCATGAACAGGGTTGTTCTTATTCCTATGGTTGTTGTCTCGGTGAATATCGTCTCCCTTATGTCAGATTCTCTGCCCTTTTCGCAAATCACACTCAGAATTATTCCCGGCCGGCCTTTCTTCATCATAATATTATTAAGGTAGACATCGGCTGCTCCGGCGGCAAAGAGTTTCTCAGCGACATAATCATACATTTCGGGGTTCATGTCGTCGATATTGCACTCTATAAGGAGCGCTTCGTGCCCCTGTTCTGTAGCTTCTGTCGTTTCAGCCAGGGTGACTCTGAGGAGATTTGGAACATCGGGGTGCTTTTTATGTCCTACACCGTAACCTGTTTTTTTAAAATTCAAATGAAGATTGTTCGCCGGGCTGTTTTCCGTAAAGGCTGCCAGAATTGCGGCGCCGGTAGGGGTTGTGGCCTCAAAATCGACACCATTGAGTCTGACTTTCATATTTTCCACAATCCGGGCTGTTGCCGGGGCAGGTACCGGCAGGGTTCCGTGCGCGCATCTGACCAGGCCTCCTCCGAGTTCGATGGCTGAATAGATCACGGCTCCGGGCTTGAAATAATTATAGCAGAGAGCGGCACCCACAATGTCTATTATGGCGTCAATGGCCCCAACCTCGTGAAAGTGAATTTTTTCAACAGGCACCCCGTGCACTGAGGCTTCCGCTTCTGCAATTATTGTGAATATTCTAATGGCCATTCCGGTTACTTCCGGCGGGAGGCTGCTTTCTGTGATAATCTTCACGATATCAGAAAGGTGGCGATGCACATGTTCTTCCTTTGTTTGAATAACAGTCACCTTTGTGCCGGTGATTCCATGCCTCTGGTCCTTTTCGGCCTTCAGGTCCCATCCGGGAAGGTTCAGCTTCATAAGTTCACTCCTGAGCCAGCCGGGATCAACTCCCAGATCGACCATTGCCCCCAGGTTCATATCGCCGCTAATACCTGAGAAACAATCATATATAAGGATAGTCATATCTTAACTATTTGTAGCAGAATTAGGTTTCGCAATATCGGAAAAAAATCCGTATTTTGCGGCGTAATTTTTAGCAGGAGGACAATATATGAAGAGAAGGAGTTTTATAAAGAAAGGTGCATCTGCCGGTTTGATGGCCGGAGCAGCTCTGACGCTGGGCGGTCGTGCAGGTTTACTGGCGTCGTCTCCAATGGCAGAGCCGTACGATCTGGTTGCAGTGATGGGAGGTAGTCCGGAGGCGATGTTTGATATTGGAATACAGTCGCTGGGGGGTATTGGCAGTTTTGTTTCGAGTGGACAGAGTGTGGTTATAAAACCCAATATAGGATGGGATGTGACCCCTGAGAGGGCGGCAAACACTCATCCCGGGCTGGTCAAGAGGATCATTGAACACTGTTTCAGGGCAGGGGCAAAAGATGTTTACGTATTTGACAATACCTGTGACAACTGGACCCGATGCTATCAGAATTCCGGCATAGAGAAAGCCGCGAAGGATGCCGGAGCGAAGGTTGTACCCGGCAACAGCGAGAGCTATTACCAGAGCATTGAGATACCAGGGGCAAAGATACTGAAGAGCGCCAAGGTGCATCAGCAGATACTCGAATGTGATGTATTCATAAATGTTCCGGTCCTTAAGCATCACAGCTCGACCAGAATGACATCAGCAATCAAGAACATGATGGGTGTTGTATGGGACAGGAGGTTCTGGCACCAGAACAATCTTCATCAGTGTCTTGCAGATTACACCCTTTATGAAAAGAAGCCACAGCTTAATGTAATTGACTGTTATAATGTTATGACGAAGAACGGCCCCAGGGGAGTGTCTGTTACTGACCTTGTAGAGATGAAGTCACAGATTATATCAGCAGACTGGGTTGCTGCTGATGCTGCCGCTGCCAGGATGCTGGATCTGAATCCTGCGCAGATTGACTATATTCCGCTGGCACATGCCCTTGGTTCCGGAAATATGAATCTTGAAGAACTGAATATTCACAGGATAAAAATGTAGAAGCTGATGAAATCGCCTGCACTGAAAAGGATCAGGGTATTTCTGGCTGTTATCTTCATTCTTGCCGTAACCTCTGTTTTTATTGATTTCAGGGATATTATACCTGACAGGTACTACAATTCCATTCTTTTTCTGCAGTTTGTGCCTTCGGTGATTAAATTCATCACTTTGCCGGTGCTGGCTGCGGCCGGATTTATCTTTGTAATAGCACTTACGGTGCTTACCGGCAGGACGTATTGCTCAGTTATATGTCCACTGGGTATATTGCAGGATGGTGTAAGCAGGGTAGGAGGAGTTTTCAGAAAGAAGAACAGAAGGTTTGGATATGGCAAGCCTTATACGATAATCCGTTACGGCATACTGGCAATTACACTGATAGTTACTCTTACAGGGGGTTTGTATCTTGTTACGCTGCTTGATCCGTACAGTATTTACGGCCGGTTCAGCACCTATTTTTTTAAACCGGTTGTGTTGCTGGTGAATAACGTGGTTGCCGGCATAGTTAACCGGTTTGATATTTACTCGGTGTACAGGGTTGATATAAAGGGGGTAACGGCTCTGGCTTATATTATACCCTCTGCTTTCCTGTTTCTTGTTGTTGCTTTTTCTTTCCGGAAGGGGCGACTGTATTGTAATACGGTCTGTCCGGTCGGCACCTTGCTCGGACTGGTTTCGAAGGTTTCGCTGCTGCGCATTAAGATTGACGACAGTGAGTGCACCAAATGCGGCAGATGCGCTGTTGCATGCAAGGCATCGTGCATTGATTTTATGAGCAAATCAGTTGATATGTCAAGGTGTGTTGGCTGCTTCAACTGCCTGACTACCTGTCCTGATAAAGCATTATCTTACGGGCTGGCAAACATCCGGAAGAAGAGTATTGAAAGAGTTCAGGAGCCTGATCCGGGAAAGAGGAATTTTGTTGCAGGTATTATGTTGATGCTCTTTGGCGTCAGCAGGGTTGCCCGGAGCAGGGATGATGTGGTTCCCCAGAAATTAAGTACGGTACGGGAGGACAGAACAACCCCGGTATGCATGCCCGGAGCCACTTCTATAGATAATTTTTTGTCGAGGTGTACGGCCTGCTCGCTTTGTGTAAGCGCCTGTCCCAAGAATGTCATCCATCCTTCGTTGATAGAATATGGCCTTACAGGGTTTATGCAGCCGCGGATGGACTATCATAAGAGTTTCTGTAATTTTGACTGTGTGGAGTGCACTGAGATATGTCCTACCGGTGCCTTGATGCCACTTGACCCGGAGGCAAAAAAACTGACT
>JAWOIF010000026.1:0-8290 GCA_046484805.1 Bacteroidales bacterium | reverse complement strand
CTCGCCGGTACCCGATAAATACAGCTACGCATCAATCCGCGGCGAAATTAAAACCATGGAGGGCAACAGCTTCAGCGTCGAAAACACCTTTCACGGTATCCTGCCCACCCTGCCCTATCTTGATAACTATAGCGATGGATTTATCCCCACCGCCCTGGCTGAGAAAATCGAAACCATCGAAAATGATGTGCTGGCACTATGGACAGACTCATACAACGAAGGACAGGTTATGAACCGCCTCGTTCAAACAGCACGCATAGCCCACGAAATGGGCAATACCGTCGCCCGCGACAAGATGCTGGCCACCATTAAGGAGCGTCTTGAAAACTGGCTTACCGCCACCCCCGGCGAAGTGGCTTTCCTCTTCTATTACAACACCACCTGGTCGGCGATGATCGGCTACCCTGCGGGTCACGGTCAGGACAGCAATCTGAACGACCACCACTTCCACTGGGGTTACTTTATTCATGCTGCCGCTTTCGTGGAACAGTTTGAACCAGGCTGGGCTGCAAGCTGGGGCAGTATGATTAATCTGCTGGTGCGCGATGCCGCCAGTCCCAACCGCGGAGACCTGCTGTTTCCCTGGCTTAGAAATTTCAGTCCCTACGCCGGACATTGCTGGGCCAATGGCTTCGCAACCTTCCCACAGGGCAACGACCAGGAGTCAACATCCGAGAGTATGCAGTTCAATTCCTCTCTGATCCATTGGGGAACCATTACCGGCAACGATGAGATCCGCGACCTGGGAATATACCTTTACACAACCGAGCAGACCGCCATTGAAGAGTACTGGTTTGACATGTACGACCGCAACTTTGGTCCCACACAGCAATACAGCCTGGTGTCGCGCGTCTGGGGAAACAGCTACGACAACGGGACCTTCTGGACCAACGATATTGCTGCATCCTACGGCATTGAACTCTATCCCATTCACGGCGGCTCACTTTATCTGGGTCACAACACGGCCTATGTAACAAAGCTCTGGAACGAAATAAAGGCCAATACAGGCATTATGAGCAACGAGGCCAACGCCAACCTGTGGCACGACGTGATGTGGTCATATCTG
Organism: Bacteroidales bacterium; assembly: GCA_046484805.1. GTDB lineage: Bacteria > Bacteroidota > Bacteroidia > Bacteroidales > VadinHA17 > SLNP01. The sequence continues at coordinate 7,224 of JAWOIF010000026.1, read as the reverse complement.
GCCTTTATAGACCCTCCTGCGGCCATCGCATTGTACGACTCCTACCCCGACAGGTCGCTCAAGTTTGGCATTTCAGATGCCCAGACCTATCACTGGCTGCATGCCATGAATGCCCTCGGACGTGTAGATGCCACAATCACAGCCAATTACCCGATTGCCGCAGCGTTTAAGTTAAACGAAGCCATCACCTACGTGGCGCATAACTATTCAGATGCTCCCATTACAGTCACATTTTCCACCGGATATGAGCTGGCGGTACCTGCCCGCACCATGCGTACCAGCAGGGATATTGACATTTCCGGCGTTCTCTCTTCATCGTTCAGCAGTGCCTATCCCGGCGGAAGCGTGGAGCTTACCCTTACAGCAGATGGGGGAACTCCAACCAAAGTGGAGTTTATGGATGGTACTGTTTCGCTTGGAACTATCACCACCGCGCCTTTTGTCTGGAATGCTACCGGGCTGACACCCGGCAGGCATAACTTTTATGCCAGGGTGTTTGAGGGTGAGAGGTTCAATACCTCCAACAACGTACAGGTTCTGGTTGGCAGCCAGGTGCCATATGGCGGAACGCCCTGGCCGGTTCCCGGCGTTATTGAAGCTGGAAAATACGATCTGTTTGAAGGAGGCAAGGGCCAGAACATTGCTTATCTGGATTTGTCGGTAAACAATGAAGGCGATTTCAGGACAGATGAATATGTAGACGCCTCAACCTCCACCGCTGAGGGAGCCTATGTTGGCTGGATTTCAGCCGGTGAATGGCTCGAATACACGGTGAACGTCACCCAGGCGGGATTGTATTCATTTGCATTCCGGTATGCCTCAGGGAATCCGGCCGGCGGCGGGCCATTCTCCCTTGAACTGGACGGGAGTCCCGTTTCGGGTCCCATAACTGTACCATCGACAGCAATCAACAACTGGGATGTGTGGGCCACCAAAACAGTCACCGACATACCACTTACACCCGGAACCCATGTGTTGCGTGTCGCCTTTGCGGGCGGCGAATTCAACCTGGGGAGGATGACATTCACGCGCACCGGTGATATACCATTCAGCTATCCCACAGCTAATGCCGGCCAGTTCGTGAAAGTGGTTCTCCCTGCCAGCACGGCGCAACTTGATGGCTCAGCAAGCACAGAATCGACCGGACAGCCATTGACATATGCATGGACACAGATCTACGGACCGTCGGTAGCTCAGTTTAGTCAGACATCGGTGGTAAATCCAGTCATCAGTAACCTGGTGGAAGGTGTTTACAGCTTCAGGCTCACCGTTACCAACAGCGACCTGCGCACTGCAACCGACGATCTTTTTGTGATTGTAAGCAGCACTGAGAACCTGTCACCAATGGTGGCCCTGATGGCGCCGGCCGATAATTCCGTCTATCCTGAAGGAACCGAAATAACAATCACCGCCAGCGCCAGCGACTTTGACGGAACCATCCAGAAAGTTGATTTCTACAGAGATGGTCAGCTAATCTATTCTGACGATACGGCTCCATACAGCACTGTCTGGATTCCATTGGCAGGCAGCTATGTCCTTACCGCCGTTGCCACCGATAATCAGGGCGCTGAGAGTACCTCACAACCCATTAACGTCACCATAGCACCCGTGCAGAGATGTTCCGGTTCCTCCAATGGAGCCATTAACGGCTCATTTACATTGGGTTACAACTACTCGTTCGAGACTATTGGCACCGACGTTGTCATCACCTTTGAGCTGCTCGATGACAAGGCGGGGGTTATAGCGTATCTGTGGAACAAGAACCCTTTCTGGGAAAAGAGCATGACAAACATTGGAGGTAAGGTATTTACGACAACCTTAACCGGACTGGCAATGAACGAAACCATTGAAGTAGCCTGCAAGTTTGCCTTTGCCGGGGGGATGGCCGTTACCAGCTATCTGACCTACAGGGTTGGCGAAAATTGCGTTCCCACATCTGTGGAGTTTTTCCCCGATGCCAGGGTGACGCTTTATCCGAATCCGTTTACCGGTGTGTTGCAGGTAGATTCAGAAAGTGAAATAGAGGGAGTGGAGGTTCGTAATTTGTCGGGACAACTTGTATTCAAAGTATTGGCTTACAGTGACAAAGTGACTCTCAATTTAAGTTCTGTTTCAGCTGGCATTTACTTCATTATTGTAAAACAAGCCGATGGAACCATCTCCGTTCACAGGGTGATGAAGATGTAAGGGGGGCATGGGGAAAGGGCATAGTGGCGCAATGTCATAGTGACATAACGGCATGGGGTGTGGGGCATGAGGCATGGGGTTGTGGGACAGGGCGCAGGTCGCAGGTCGCAGAGCAGGGGGCTCAGCCAAAGAAGCTTGTTTTTAGCCAGAAGTAGTACATCGGATCCTGAAAAGAAACAGTTACAGAATTATTGTCGAGGATTTCTTTATCGATAAGCGCTTTTCTCGATCTTGTTACGTTGGAAGAAGAGTTAAGGCGATACTTTTCGATAACCTCAGTCGATGATAAGGCTGTCTCCCCCGCCACAATAGCTTTCAGAAAACTGATCTGGCTGTTGCTTAGCGTCTCAGTTATTGTTGCAAAGAGAAGACTTAGCTGTTCAACAAGTGACTGGTGAGCTTGTTCTACTATTTTATCATTGCAATCATTCACAGTCCGCAGCCATACCTGCTGTGCCAGTTGCTGAACATAGTATGGATGATTATCGGCAAGCCTGACTATAAGTTCTGCCTGGTTGTTTGAAATTGTCTTTCCAGTTGCCGAAAACCTTTCTGATATAAAGTCAATCCATGAGGCAGTATCAATTTTCTCAAGAAAAATCAGGTCTCCGAACTTATAGAACGGCATTGATGGATTTGTGAAGACGTCAAGCAGCATGTGACGCTTGCTGCCATAAAGACAATATGATACATTCTGATGTTCCTGCCAATGTGATCGCAGTCGTTTCTGAAAAAACAGAGGGTCATCAAAACCGGAAATATTCTGAAACTCATCGATGCAGACTACCATCCTGAATCCTCTCTCAGATGCTACTTTCTCTGCCAGATCGAGGACCTCACGGGGATCATTCCTTAGCTCCTTCCAGTCAAAATTTAATGAGAATTCATTAGATATATCCGCATTCAGAACTATCCTGGGAACAAGCCTTACAAGAAACCGTTTTGCTGCATCGACTGATTCCTGCCACTTTGAAGAAACCGATTTCAGAACAGCCATTGCAAGCAGTTCATAGAATTGCTCCTCATTCCTCACGCTAAACAGATCAATCTTGCATACACGAAGAGAACTCCTGTTAGCGCATGCAATTGAAGCTGCTTTTTCAACCAGTGAACTTTTTCCCCACCGACGAGGTGAGATGATTATTGTGTTGATAAGGGAGTCAAAGTTTTTAACCAGCCGGTCCGTTTCGTTCTCGCGGTCAGTAAAGTTTTCGTTTTTGGCGATTTTACCGAATATAAAAGGTGTTTCCATTTAGGTGCGTTTTATGATACAAATATATGTAACATTTTTGTTAGTAACAAATTTGTTACATAAAAAACAGATAGCAGGTCAAAAGCAGTTAGGATGATAAGGGGCAAGAGAAAATGGCTCAGAGCGCAGTGTGCAGGGAAATCAGGTAAGTCGTTTTTGTTCTTTGCTGGCTTGTATTAGTTTGTTTAATCGCGAGAGACGGGTGTCTTCCTGCTTTGCGCTCATTATCCAGCGTAAGACTGCCTTCCTGTAGGATGGAGCCTGTTTAATGAAAAAGTCCCAGGCACAAGGGTTTGCCTTAAAAATATGGTCAAAAGCATCGGGTAGTATGGCCTGATCATTTCCAAAGCTATATATTCCTGATTTTGTGTCCTTTCGCTTACTGTAAGCTTCAAGTCCTGCTTCAGTCATCAGTCCTTTCTCTGTGAGTTCTTCAATTTTTTTAATATTGATATTGCTCCATACACTGGTTGGTCTCCGGGGAGTAAAGCGGATGCAGTATGATTCCTCATCAATTGATCTCCGGATACCATCTATCCAGCCAAAACAGAGAGCCTGGTCTACTGATTGTGACCATGACATAGTCGGTCGTCCAGTTGAAACTTTATAATACCCGACTACTAACTCAGTTTTAGTCCTGTGGTTCTCTTCCAACCACTTTCTGAACTCATTTTGATTCGAAAAGAAAACAGGCGACATTCAGTTTAGTGTTATACTAAATTTAGTTGCATGTATCTGGATTCCAGTATTTTTATGTATTCAGATTTCATCTCGTCGGACAAGAAAGATTTTTCAATCCACTCAAAAGCTTTTGGTTTGTTTGCTACCAGCCTTTTGAAGACACCATCAGTCTGCCTGTTGGTCAGATCAAGATTCTGTGCCAAGCTGACAAAGTTTATTCGGGTTAGCTTTTTCTTTATACCCTCTACTGTAAGGGCAGTTTCTTCAGTATCTTCAGGTAATACTATTGCAACGTTTAATAAATCGTAAGCCGGAGCCAGAATCCATCCGGAACTGCCCCTGATCATCGAGAAATTTTTAAGATGCATATCGTTATTGCCCGTTAAGAAACAGAACAACACCAACTCAAAATAGAAGATCTTATCCAGCAGCGTATTCTCTGAATAACTGTGTAAAGCCTTTCCCACCTTTTCCAATGAGCTTCTATATTTATCGAATGCTTCCGTTATCTGGAACATATCAAGCATATGAATTTTGTAGCCCTTTTCGGTTCTGTCAACACGCTTTGTTATGTATGACAATTCGCCTGAAGCCAGTCTTATCAGACTCGAAGGGACAACAGAAATATTGAATGCTTCTGCTATGCGCATGGTTAAATGCTCATTTTGTGGTATTTCGGGATATCTGTCAGTAAGGGGTTTTAATATATAGTTACCGCCCAGAGCTCCGACCACAGTTAATCGTGGTCCGGAATTATTCATCACTGCTTTAACCAACGACATTGATAATTTGGCCTGTACCCCCGGAATTGTAACACTGCGTTCCACTACATCCCTTGCCAGATCTGACATCTGTTCGATCGAATATGGAATTACGGGAGGTATTGCAGTTCCAAAAAAAGCCTGCGAACACCTCTTATGCAGATCATTTTCGCCGTTAAGAGGTTCATAACAATATAAACACCTATCCGACATCGTTTTCGTGAATTGGTACAACACTTACCGCTCCGATGCAATTCCGGCAGCAAGCCAAAAGCAATCCCATACGGTCATTTTTATTAATCTTCCAGGTTTCTGATGCTATATCCAACAGCCATCCTTCGGGTATCAACCCTTCAAAAACAGGGAATAAACGTTTATCGGTGTACGGCTCTGAGGTAACCGGCATAGTAAACGTTATGAAGTCGTTTGGATATTCTTCTGCATACTTTGCGTCGTACTGAAAGACATACTCACCCTCATTGGTTTCAATGAGTAACCCGGCAAGGTGCTCGTTATAATATACTTTCGCCTGTCTCATTTGGCCAGTTCTTTACTGTTAACCGGGGCTAACTCGTGTCCGAACATCTTCAGCACCAGATTGACTTTATCCAGATTGAGGTTCGTCTGTTCCTGCTCTATTTTTCGTACCACCGTTAAGGCAACACCTGCTCGTTCAGCAAATTGCTCCTGTGTGAGCCCTGCTTCTTTTCTGCGTTCCTTAACAAATTCTGCCAATCGTTTCATTATATGCTTTTAAATATAATTATGAACAAATATAATCAATTATATGTAATTAAATATATTTTTCTTACTTTTTATTATTTTATATGCTTTTAGATATAATTACCAAGGGTATGGGTTGTGAGGTGTGGGGTATGGGGAAAAGGCGCATGGCTAAGGGCATGGGGCTTTGGGAAAGGGTTGTGGGTTGGAGGGTTCAGCAGGTGACTATATGCCTGGGCATCAGCAAATAAAATAAATTTGACTTGGCTTATTCAATTGCATAACTTGCATTTGCTAAACCAAAATCTAACATTATGAGGACATTATTGATTTTATCGCTTGTGCTTGCAGTACTCACCTATGGCTGCAAAGACGACGGACCGGATGAAACCAGACTCCTGTCCTATGGAACCCCCTATGAGCTACTTCCCGAGATATTGAATGGACAGGTCAAATCAATGACTGAGAGACAGCATCTTGTTGTTGAAACTGATGGCCAGTTGATTGCCGGTAAGCCAATGACAAAAGCTGACAGAGACAGTCTTAATGTATATGTTGATTTCACAATCTGGTATAATGAGAATGGAGTCATTTCGAGGATAGAACGGATGATTATAGACTCACTGTTATCTACCTGGGTCGCGGATATTGAGAACGACATGATTACAAGAACCACTCTTTACGTTAACGAAACACCTTCGTCCTATTTTACTTTTACCAACAACGAGAAGGGGCTGTTTCTTGAAGCCTTAAGATACAGAAGCCAGGCTGACACTTTGATGGGAAGGAATGTTTACACACATGACACAAGCGACAGGCTCACTGAATGCCTTGTATATTCTTCATCCGGCGATCTGATGTCAAAGTTTGTAATGGAGTATGGTGAAAATGACAGGATGATCAGGCATTCAATATACAACAGCGAGAATATTCAGACGTCCGGTTATAATGTTGAATACAATGAAATGGGATTCACGTCGAAGGTAGATTATCTTGGTCGGGAAGGGGTGCATCTCAATACCATTACGACGGATTATCTTAAGTATGATGATCACGGAAACTGGCTGGAGGCAGTTCGCTACCTAAACGGCAATCCATTAAAAATCGCTAAAAGAGTCTACGAATATTATTAGGTTTCTATCTCATCGAGGGGGTAAATTGGGCGAGGGACGTATTAATAGTGAAGTTCCTCGTGGTTGATATTGCTTAGTCCGGGATATTCCCTTCGGTCGTGAGCTCGCCCGGCGGTCGCCAGCCTCGGTTCAGAGCGGAGGGAATAAAAATATCGGACGTGAAACTTACGATTTTTAAATAAAAGGCTATATTTGCATGTATTATCATTCACTATGTATTATTATAGCCTTTTATGACTGATATATCATTCATTAAATGGGCTTCTATGAGCGACAAGGCACTGACAGAGTACATTGGGGCGTTTGTCAGGCATCACCGGATGGAGCAAAATAAAACGCAGGATGAACTTGCAGGAGAAGCCGGCATCAGTCGTTCTACCCTGAGTTTACTGGAACGAGGTGAAACGGTTACAGTTGCCACCCTTATACAGGTTTTAAGAGTCCTGGATCAGTTACCGGTACTTGGTGCATTTGAAGTAAGAGAAAC
>JAWOIF010000147.1:0-9440 GCA_046484805.1 Bacteroidales bacterium | reverse complement strand
CCTACGCCCTCCTCCTTCTACGCCCTATTACGCCCTTCTACGCCCTCCTACGCCCCCCTACGCCCCCCCCCTTCTACGCCCTATTACGCCCTTCTACGCCCTCCCACGCCCTCCTCCTTCTACCCCCTCTACTTTACGCCCTCCTACGCCATTACGTATGTTGCACGGCATTTTTATATGACGGGCTCCTTTCATATCTTGTATCGGTTTTCCCGACCTTTCTATTATTAACCTAAACAGACTGATTATCATGAATAAATCGTTGCGCTTAACCCTGGTGGCCCTGTTATTGGCTTCACTGTCAGTCCTGCAGGCTCAGGATGAAAAAAAGGTATTCGGACTAGATGACTATACACGCTGGAGCAGAATAGTCTCAGCCGGTTTGTCTGATAACGGGCTATGGGCCTCATACGGTTATAAACCCCTGAAAGGAGATGACACTCTCTATTTCAGGAGTCTGGTGACTGATGAAGTTATCAGTAAGCCTTATTCCACCAACCCTTCCTTTTCGCCTAATTCGCTGTGGGCCGCCTACTTCCATAATATTGCCGAAAAAAAGGCAGAGACAATGCGCAAGAACAACCGCAAGGTTTACCGCAAAGCCGTGCTTATGAATCTGGAAACGCAGAAGGAGGAGGTATGGGACAGAGCAGAGAGCATACAATTTTCCCCATCCTCAAATGTTATGTTGGTGAAGAAAGTTGCCGAAGGCACCGACGCCAGGGGTGCCGACCTGATAATAAAAAGCCTTACAGACGGATGGGTAATGAACCTTGGCAACGTTCGGGAATTCAGGTTTAACAGGCAGGGAACCATGCTTGCTTATACCGTTGATGCTACGGCAAAGACAGGTAACGGAGTCTATCTTTTTGAGATAGCAAATCAGCGCATCAGGCCCCTCGACACAGATACCCTCGAGTATACTCAGCTTACCTGGGATGACGATATGCTTTTGCGTTCAGAGTGGGGAACCAAGGGTACCTCACTGGCCGTACTCAAAGGAGGCGCGGCAGAAGGTAAAGCGCAAAGGGTGAACAGCATGGTCATTATCAGGAATATCGGAACGTCAAAGCAGGTCAAAACGATAATTGATCCCATCACCACAACCGGATTCCCTGAAGATTATGTGCTCAGCGAGAATGGCAGCCTGACATTCACATTCAACAATGCAGGTATTATGTTCGCAATAAAGGAACAAACCCCCAAAATAAAATTGAGTCGGGACTCATTAGCCAACGTAGATGTATGGCACTATGCAGATGAACGCATTCAGTCGGTGCAGATGAGGCAGGCCAACGGCGACAGGCGCTCAACCTACCGGGCCATCCTCTGGTTTGACAAGATGAATATAGTTCAGCTCAATGACGATGATATGAGGATGCTTACGATGGACCGTGATGGCCTTGTCGGCCTGGGCCGCGACCCGAAACCCTATATTTCCGACACCAACTGGGGAGGCGCCTCCAGCGACTTCTACATCGTCGACGGACGCACCGGCGCCCGTACGCTTGTAGCAAAGGGTCTCTCACGCGCCATAGGCATGTCTCCCGACAGTAAATACTTCGTCTACTTTGACGACGCTCATTTCCATCTTTATGATGTGGCGAAGAGTACCGCGGTAAACATCTCCGCCAAAGTCCCGGTAAGCTTCTTCGACGATGAGGAGGACCACCCCTACCCGAATCCTTCATACGGATTTGCCGGATGGTCGAAGGACGGGAAATCGGTGGTGGTTAACCACAAGTTTGACCTCTGGTCTCTGAATATTGACGGAACCGGGGGCCGGAATCTCACCGGCAACTATGGAACCGAAAACAGCATCCGGTTCCGGATAACAAGAACAGATGACGATCGTTACATTGACCTGAAAAAGCCACTGCTGCTGAGCAGCTACGGGGAATGGACCAAGTGGACGGGCTATAGCCGCCTGGTAGCCGGAAAGGCTCCGCAGACACTGATATACGCCGACGCAAACCTGGGAAGGGTGAGCAAGGCCCGGTCAGCCGAGAGATATCTCTTAACCAGGCAGACATTCGTTGATTTTCCAGATTACTACGTCAGCAACGGTAATTTCAACGATCTGAAGCGTATCACCGATGCCAACCCGCAGCAGGCTGAATATGCATGGGGCAGTAATATTCTTAAGGATTTCCACAACAGCAAGGGCGACAGACTGCAGGCAACCATAACTCTGCCAGCCAACTACCAACCCGGCAAGAGATACCCGACCCTGGTCTATTTCTATGAAAAGATGTCACAGAATCATCACAGCTACTCAATGCCGGCCTACGACGACCGTCCGCATTTCTCGGCTTATGCCAGCGACGGATATCTGATCGTCAGGCCCGACATGAAATATTACGAAGGGCAACCCGGATGGAACGCCCTCGACTGCCTTACCGAAGCTGTTAAAATGGTAGTAGCAGAAGGTCTGGCTGATCCTGACCGCATTGGCCTCCAGGGTCACAGTTGGGGAGGCTACCAGTCGTCGTTTGTAGTGACCCAGACAGATATATTTGCCTGTGTAGTCACTGGCGCCCCGGTCACAAACCTGACAAGCATGTACAATATTCTCTATAAGAATTCCGGAACAAACAACCACGGAATCATGGAGACCGGACAGGTGAGGATGGGCAAGAACCTCTTCGAAGATTTTGAAAACTACGCGGCCCAGTCGCCGGTATTCCAGGCGGCAGGCATCAAAACCCCGTTTATGATACTTCACGGAACCGAAGACGGAGCAGTCGACTGGTCTCAGGGACTCGAGTTTTACAATGCTGCACGCAGACTGGGAAAGGAGGTGATACTGCTCTCATATCCGGGGGAGAATCACCACCTTGCTGTTGAGAATAATTCGAAGGACTTCCAGAAAAGGATGAAGGACTACTTCGATCATTATCTGAAGGGTGAGCCCGCTCCCGAGTGGATGATAAAGGGAGTTCCGTTTATCCGGAAGCCATATGAGCTAGCACGTTAATCAGAGAGAAACAGAATTATATCACTGTAATGTGTGTAACAGTACAATGGGAAAATAATAAAACAATAAAGAGATGAAAGCATTCATGACCAGATTACTATTTGCAGCCCTGCTGGCGATTGTAGTAGCCGGATGTGCAAGAAAAGAGCCGGCAATGGTGTTCCCGGCAGAAGAGTGGGAAAGATGGGAGTCGGTAAAGAAAGCCGGTTATGACCTCAAGGCCATTCCTGATATATTGAGTTTTGTTGAGGACAGTATGAATACATCTGCCCTTATGGTAACAGTCTATGGCAAGGTTATGCTTGAATACGGCGATATTGAGCAGATAAGCTACCTGGCTTCGGTACGCAAGAGTATACTTTCGATGCTCTACGGTATTTACGTCGATAATGGAACCATCAACCTCGACCTTACCCTTGAAGATCTCGGTATGGATGATATAGGCGGATTGCTCCCGATAGAGAAGCAGGCAAAAGTAAGGCATCTCATCGCAGCCCGCTCGGGTGTGTTTCATCCGGCCTCAAACAGCGGTGATGACCTTGCCAGCGCCCCTGAGAGAGGATCGGTGGAGCCGGGCACCTATCAGCTTTACAGCAACTGGGACTTCAACGCGGCGGGTGGTGCTTTTGAACTTATGACAGGCAAGAACATCTACGATGCGGTTGAGGAGCACCTGGCCATCCCTTTGCAGATGCAGGAGTGGGACAGAAGTATCCACCGCAAGTCAGGTAACCTCAGAGTCTCACAGTACCCGGCCTACCATATTAACCTTTCTACCCGTGACATGGCCCGTATCGGTCACCTGATGCTCAATATGGGCAACTGGAACGGTAACCGGATCATTCCCGAAGCCTGGGTAGTTGAATCAACCAGTAAGATAACTCCCCTTGAGGCGATGAATCCGCCCCGGCGCCGCAGCGGTTATCTCGCATATGGTTATATGTGGTGGATATATGCAGGAGAAAAATCAGACGGACCATGGAAGGGAGCCTATACCGGCAGGGGTGCCGTTGGTCAGTGGATAACGGTGGTTCCCGAACTCGGTATGGTTATCGCCCATAAGACCGTCCCCGGCACCGGAGGCTCAACAGAATGGCCCGAATATGACAAGCTGCTGACAATGATATTCAACGCGAAAAAAGGGAAGTCATAACAGTAATCAAAACGCAGGATTCTCGCACTGAGATGCTTAAATGCCTCAATGAAATTTAGAAGATGGATATTGAGGATAGAGGTAGTATTCTTATAGTCCTGGACGGTTTTATTAAATCTGTAAAGCTTAGAATATTACTGCACTATAGAACAAAAAATCCCGGCATCGACCGGGATTTTTTATATTCTTATTTTTCTTGTGTTATAAAAACTTGAAGCTGTTCATTGGCTTTATTGCTTGTAGTCGTTTTATTTTCTCCTGATGTACAGGATAATATAAACAAAACTGCTAAAAATAGATAATATATTCTCATTGTATTTCTCATTAAAAGAGGCTGTCTCAAAAAAAAAAATAGAGACAGCCTCTTTTCACTATTTACTACTTTTCCTGAGCAGCCTTACGGTCTTGTAAATTAAGACTATGAACAAGGCTATAACGGCGAACATAGCAAAGTTTCGGGGCAGCACTAACCTCCCGATATGTTTTTCTCTCTCTTTTATTCCAACGCACCTAAACCCATTTAGGTTGATAGCATCCCTTTCGCTCCAAACCTTCGCCATAATGTCCTGCTTAGTTAGCCCGTCCCTGTTGCCTGAGAGTTCAACGTAATAACTCTCATTGTTCACATCAACCACCTGGGCGATAACCCTATCCGTATTGAAGTAGTAATTCACAACTTCATTGATAAGAATATCCTTCCCATTAAACTTATAAGTATTGCCTTTCGCTGCGATAGTAAAGCCGTAATCATCTTTTAAACCAAACCCACCCTCAAAATCGGGTCTCTGCTCTGGAACTACATTTAAGGGAAGTAAATGGTATAGGTTGAAATCGTTCCTCCCATAGTAGAATAACTGTCTATCTAGAATGAAGTAAACTACGCCTAAAACCAAAGTTAAAACTAGCAATATAGTATATGTTCTCATATTTAAAGTATTAGTAACCAGGATTAGGAAAGGTGGATGTTCCAATGATGGGCATGTATGGGTAGGGCGTTCCTCCTCTCTCCAAGTTAGGACCAGGTCCATCTGGTTTGAAAAGGGGTTTGTTCAGCAACCTTCCCATGAAGTACTCATCGATAAAGCCTACATCCCAAAATCCATCCCTTGCAAACATAGTGTAAGTGACCGTGCAGTTTCCAGATGCACATTGGATGGAGTAATCCACATTTGTATTTCCCACATGAAAAACACTACCTGTAAGATTTACTGTAAAAGTACCTGTTGGCGAAGTCGTTTTGCCCGAAATGATTCTGTTGTGTCTATACTGAAATTCTTTACTTTTTATTAAAGCATCTATAGTGTTGTTGCCTAAAGTAATGGGGGTGCCACGCCCGCGATAATAGTGGTTAATTGCTTGCGCTGTCGTTTCCATTCCGTATATAATGTAAGGAACAGTTACCCCTTGCGATGCGGCAACTCAAAATGAGCTTTCAAAGCCCGGCAAATCCTCACTTCTGACTATTTACGTTCAACTTTCAATTTTAATCTTTCACTGATTCTAAACTCTTTCTTAAAGTCCAGGTATTGTTCTAAACTTAAATAACTATACACTTTATTTGATTTGCAATTAATAATCCAATACAAAGGAGTTGCCTTATCACTAACCAAACTAAAGCAATCTTTGTTTTCAACCTGTGCAGCCACAATAAAGTCTTTATCGTAGTCAAAATCTATAACTGTACATGGAACTATTATTCTCCCACTTTCATCTTCAATTACCTGACTATAATTACTTTCTCTGGCATGAAGATATCCGTTGTTCATATTAGTCACACCATCACTCATTGAACATGAACTTATTAGTATAACTGTAGTCGTAATATAAAAAACATTTTTCATGTTATTTGATGTCTAATAAATAACTGGTGGTCTAGGGCCGCTAATAAGTCCATAATTATAAAAACTAATACGATATGCAGTTCCTAGGCCAGCAACATATGAACCTATTATTGTTTCCATATTTCTACCTACATTGCCAACAGAGTTCCAGTCCCTTAAATCAAAGTCGTAAATGTCATATTCAGCAGAGACAATTCCGCCCTTCCCATTCCATGTTGGCCCCATATAAGTTAACTTTATACTTCCATATACTAAACCATCATTTCTACTATTACTAAAAAAAAGCAAATTAAAATACTTAGAATCTCCAACTTTTTTAAAATCATCAACGGATACACCCCGAAGGTTTATCTTAGATAAATCAGCTGAAAGGGGTTGCCCATTTCCACTATTGTACCAATAATTGGCTTCATCTAAAGTTAAGTATCCATCGCCATCAGGTCTTACCCCTTCTCCTGCGGGAACACTATGCACGTATGTAGCGAAATGATGAAACTGTGTGGGAAGCTTAGTCCTTGCGTTAACAGCAAAGAATTCAGGAACTACCAAATATTCCATTTTCCATCTGTTTCAAGTTGAAGCATTGCAGCTTCTACACAAGTTCTATCTCCTGATTTCAATGACACCAAAAGCTCAATATCACTTTCAAATCTAATCACAATCTTCTCTTCTTTTTCATCCTCATGCGCGGAGAGAACTTTTTTATTTATCAAAGAACACAAAGTATCATAATAGCCGAAATCTGTTGAAGTAACAATCTTGTTTTCAATTATTATTTGAGGCAAAGTGTAAGTGTTTAACACTGGGCCATCAAACAAAAATTGAATATAGTCTCTGATAAAAGTGATTCCTACCAGTTCGAGCATTTCCAAAAATTTCAATATTGACTTGTTTAAGTTTTGTTCACTCATAATATTTATTTTTTAGCTGGTATATGCCACCACGGATTTGAGGAAGAAATTGTTTGACCTGTAAAGGGATTAATAGTCTGTCCTGCTTTGTTAAAATAAGAGCCATAACCACCTGGGTATTGATATTTCCCTGTTGTGACTGGTTCCATGAATCTAAATCCAGAAACCCTATAACTAAGTCCATTACCTCCAACACCTTCTATAAATTGAAAGCCTTTACCACTTGACGCTGGAATAGGCCCAGTTGCACCTTTAGGTACTGGAAATGCTGTTCCGCCTTTGCTTACAACAAAGTTTGGAGTGCCACTTACAACCTTAACGGGAAGGGACAGATATGATAAACCCTGAAAAGCAATACCCATCATTCCTGTAACAAGAATCGGGAAGGCTTCCCTTAGTCCTGCCATTTCATCAAAGTAAAATCCATCAGGATGATGACACATCCCACAGCGTCTTAAATTTTCGGCAATTGCTCCTTCACCCCCTTGTCCTTGGGGGTTAGCAATTTCAGTATTCCTCATGATGTGCTGTTTAGCCTCCTCAGTGGTTAGCTTTTTGCCGTCCAATGTATAGTAGCTGCCGTCCTTAAAAATTAATGATGTCGGACCCTGATATATTGGACCCTGATATTCCTCATCGAATAAATGACTCAGATATACATCATAATACATCTCCCCGAATAGTTCAGCAAATTGCTCAGCGAGGCTCTTGTAACTCTGTCCTGCCTCGGTGAATGCATCCATAGAAGCGGTGTAGCCTGTCGGGTCGGTAAACCGAAGGGGGTTGTTCATCACATAGGAGTAGCTGTTGTACGACTGGGTAAATCCGGGAAACTGTATCACCGGGTCGGCATTCAGAAACCTCCCCAGCACGGGATCATACAGCCTTCCGATCATGTTTATCAGACCGAATTTATCGAGATGCTCGTGGCCTGTAAATCCGCGATTGGTTATAACAGGCACGGGTACATTTGTGTACGACCAGTCTGAGGAATTACGCCTTCGTGCCCATGGCTCATAGGAATAACTCTCAGCAACATTGCCGTTGGTGTTGCGTAGCGCTACCAATGAGCCCAGATGATCTGTTTCGGCATGATAAAGGGTTTCGGTGGTGTTCTCTTTAACATATACAGCCACCCGTCCGTATTGACTATTTATGTACCAGGTATGCTTCACTCCTGATGCAGTGGAGTCTTTATCATAGCTCCCTTGACCAGACCATGGCACAACGCAAGCACTTCTTCTACGGCAATTCAATATATGATCATTGTTAATATAAACAAAACAACTATGACAGAGACACTAACTGTAGCAATTATTAAACTTACATACAAGATTTTAAATCTAGAATTTTCTGAACTTAGTTTTTTCAAGTTTTTGTAATCAGAAATAGAGAAGAACATAAATGTTACCTTAAATCCATGGTTATTAAGCACTGCTTTTGAAGTGAGTAGAATCGTTCCGAAAATTAAGATAAAAATTGCTGTTAAGGAGGATATGGATGTTTCCATTTTATCAAATTTTGAGTTAAAGTCAAGGATAGAACCATATCCTTCCTGGCCAAACTAAGGGGAATAGCTTGTGTTTCGAAATATTAATGTATGACGTGCTTGAGGGTGAATTATTGAATAAACCGGGGCCATAGCTTATTCCAATTTTTCTTAGAGTATAGGTATCATATCTTGAAGCCTCTGGATAACTTGGGGTACTATTTCCAGACTTTCCATAGGACAGAATGAATCCTGCAGTCCAACCCCATCCATTTCCTTTCAGATCAGTCAAAGTAAAACCCTCCTTTGGAGTAATCCAAATAATGTTTAGGCCTATTGAGTTATCAAAACCAACTGATACTCCATGCGAAAAGAATTGTATGTACCTCTTAGTATTAGGATCATATATTTCACCAAATTCAAAACTATAGCCCCCTCCATCTGCAACTACTCCATCAATGGACCATCCATAGAGGCGTTTTAGTTTTTCACCCCCTCCTCCTTGGGGAATTGCTCTCGAAATGTCGTTGAGATTTGATGGGTGTTTTGGGTAGATATAGTTATGCACGATAAGCATCTCGTACATTGCTCTTTCATATGCTTCAAATTGCTCATTTTCATAAAGTTCTCTTAAGAAAGCCATGAAACCCAATTCATTCTGAAGTCTACGTATCTTACTATAAAAAGGTTCCCAGGTATCTATGCAATCAACTTCCGGACAAGGATATGCGTTTTTCCATGGATCTTCCGCCTGAAGGCCAAAGAGATCAATTAACCTTAACGGGTTATTCAGCACATAGGTATAGGGTGAGTAGGAGAAGTATTTCTCTGCAAGGGGATCGATGACATTCCATCGGCCGATTTGAGGATCGTACATTCGGAAACCATAGTCGAGCCAGCCGAGCGAAAACTCCTCCTGCATCTCCTTGCCGTTGTAGAGGTACCTGTTGTCGCCGCTTATCCCTGAATTATGCTCCAGTCCGAAAGGATAGTAGTCGGTGCTCTGCGTTACCACCATCTGGCCTCCGGCCGAGGAAGAAAAGTTGGCGATTGAAACTGCGGGCATGGC
>JAWOIF010000172.1:0-6017 GCA_046484805.1 Bacteroidales bacterium | reverse complement strand
AGTGAAAAACCCCCATCAGGCGTAATGGTGGTACCCGTAATATAGCTTGCCTCATCAGAGCACAAAAAAGCGATGGTCTTGGCAATTTCTTCTGAACGGCCCGAACGCCTGAGGTGAATTGCGGGAATAGCATACTGGTCGTACAATTCATCTCCCACAATTCCCCGTAATCGACGGTGCATAGGCGTATCGATGATACCGGGGCAGACCAGGTTCACACGGATGCCCTCTGGTGCCAGTTCAGCGGAAACACTGCTTGTTAACCCGATAAGGGCATGCTTTGAGCTTACATAGGCCGAGCCTGTTGGAAACCCGAGGAAGGAATTGACGGAACCAATATTGACTATGGCTCCTCCCCGTTTGGCTGCGAGCATTGCCCTGGCCTGATGTTTCATGCAGAGAAAGACCCCTTTCAGATTTATATCGTGAACCCGGTCCCACTCTTCTTCCGGTAAATCCACAATGGGTGAAAAAGCTCCCTCAATTGCTGCATTGTTTACCGCATAGTCCAGCCGTCCATATTCTTTGAGTACATGGGCTACCATTTGCTCTACATCACCGGATCCGGACATGTCTGCAACGATGGCACTGGCTACTCCTCCCCGGTCTTGAATTTCTTCCACTAACACTTCCAGTTCAGCACCACGCCTCGCTGCAACCACCACACTGGCACCTTTGGCTGAAAATAATTCGGCGGTTGCCCTTCCTATTCCACTGCTCGCTCCAGTGATTAATGCGACTTTATTTTTCATGATTTATTAATTTTGCGCCTGTACAATTTGATTGATGATTGTTCTCAATGGAGAACAGTTAATTTGATAATGGTAAAACCTTTTTTTTGGAAGAATGAGACCGTTTTTGCGATGTTTTTACCGGCTAATTTTTTAAAACGAGCCGAAACCTGGCTTTGCCTGATTCCAGGTGAGCAATAGCTTCGTTTACCTGGTTCATCGGAAATTCCTCAGTTATGGGATAGATGTCATGCCGCACACAGAATTCCAGCATGGTTCGTGTCAAAGCCGGACTTCCCAAAGGACTACCTGAAACAGATTTTTCTCCTGTAAGCAGTGTAAAAGCGGGAATGGCCATAGGTTCTAAAACTGCCCCTACATTGTGAAATTTGCCTTTGGGAGCTAAAGCTGTTAAATACGAATTCCAATCTAAGGTGACATTGGTTGTATTCAGAATGAAATTGAGACTTCCGGCGATTTTAGCCAGTTCGTCGGGATTAGTGGAATCCACAACCTTCGTTGCTCCCATTTCCAGAATCGACTCCTTTTTATCAGGGTTGGAGCTGAAGGCGATGACTTCACAACCCCATTTGTTCAGGAATTTGAGTGCCATATGGCCCAGACCTCCGATGCCAATAACTCCGACTTTGTCCGTTGCTTTAACTCCTGCGAAAATAATCGGATTAAAGACTGTGATTCCTCCACAAAGCAAGGGGCCGGCCTTGTCCAGATCGATACCATCAGGCAAGGGAATTGCCCACGACCAATGGCTGCGAACATAATCTGCGAAGCCACCATGCCTGCCACCAATGGTGAATTCGGCAGAGGAACAGAGATGATGCGAGCCATCCATACACTCATGGCAGGACATGCATGATCCTGAGAACCATCCCAAACCGACCTTGTCCCCGACGTTTACATTTTTTACGGCACTGCCTGCTGCAACCACCTCACCAATAATCTCATGGCCGGGGACAACGGGATAGGCAGTCATCCCCCAATCGTTGTTGATCATACTAAGATCTGAATGGCAGATTCCACAGTTGATAACCCGAATATCGACTTGTTCACTGCCTAATTCTTCCATTTCATAAGAAAATGGCTCTAATTTTTCCTGCGGGCCGTTCGCTGCATATCCTGATACTTTCATGTTTTACCTTAAGTTTAAAGTGTGGGTTAATGTGATTTCGAATTAATGGAAGTCACTCTTTTAGAATCGGATGTAAATGGTTGGCAGGAATTATTCATGCATTACATGCACTTCCAACTCGATTTCAACTAAAAACTCGGGCAATGCCAGTCCTTTCACTTCAAGCCAGGTACCGGTTGGAAACTGCACGGTATAGATGGAGTTCCGGTAACCCGCATGCTCCAAAAATGCCGGCATATCTGTGGTAAACACATTCTCCACTACCACATCATCAAAGGTACAGCCATAGTGCTTCAGCACTTTGTCCAGATCGGCGTAACAATTTTTCATTTGCTGCAGAAAATCACCTTCAGCGGTGGGTGTGCCTTCGTGATCCATGCTAACGGCACCGGATACTTTGATACTGTTTCCAATTTTTACCGCATGGGAATATCCATACGCTTTTTCAATTTCGGGCCTGAGGCTGAAGTATTGAGGTTTATTTGTGTTCATAATTTTTTAACAGGCGGTTATTAATCTCTTCACAGACAATAGGTGTAAATTCTCTTAAGGGGTTAGGACAATCCACGCAAACATTTGGACTATTCGGTCAAAGAAGAGAATTTTTAAAAGGAGATCTCTCGACTGCAACCTTCTCCGCTACCACTTCGCAGGTTTCCGCTCGAGATGACAAAGCCATATTAA
The DNA here is from genome assembly GCA_046484805.1 of Bacteroidales bacterium. GTDB lineage: Bacteria > Bacteroidota > Bacteroidia > Bacteroidales > VadinHA17 > SLNP01. Next base: position 3,452 of record JAWOIF010000172.1, on the reverse strand, counting down.
TACAATGGGCGGCGCATACGGGGCAGAGATTAATAAAGGGTTTTGTGCTGTGCCGCCCATTTTAACCCCGATATCCTGTCATGTCGAGCCACTAATTTTGCCCAAAAAGCGGGCAACACTATTGAGGAGATGACAGGAAACTCCTACAATTCTTTCATAAACAAGCAGCTCACCCTTGCACGTAGTAGACCTTCAGTTAGTGTTTGCATACCTGTTGTCGAGCCTTACTCTGCACCTCGAGTCTGTTACTTTGGTGGTCCTTTTGGAACCCCGTCCGGTAGTTTTTTACCGACTCTCGGTGCAGGCCTGGGTGAGTCTGCTCATTTATTAACCTTACTGGTATATCCATGAAACTAACACAAATCCGTGAAAATACCGCCGGTATAGATATTGGAAGTGAGCATATTTTTATCGGCCTGGACGATGATTCGGTGCATTCTTTTGGCACGTTCACCTGCGAGTTTCGAGCCGCCATTGAGCTGCTTAGAAGCCACCATGTTCAAAGCATTGCGATGGAATCGACCGGTGTGTACGGGGTCATCCTTCATGAGATGCTCCAGCAGGCGGGCTTTGAGGTCTGGCTGGTTAACCCCGCCCACATTCGCTATGTGCCTGGGCGCAAAACGGATGTATCTGATTGCCAATGGCTTCAGCAGCTTCACAGCTACGGACTACTGGCCAATAGTTTTCTCCCCGATCCGGCCATTAAGGCCCTGCGGGCGTACCTGCGCCTGCGCGAACGCTACATCAGCGAATCGGCCAAGGCTGTTCTGCACATGCAAAAAGCTCTGACGATGATGAATATCCGCCTGCACCAGGTGATTTCTCAGATTCACGGAGCCAGCGGAATGCGGGTGCTGAAGGCGATTCTGGCGGGCGAGCGCGATCCTCACCAATTGGTCGCCTTGTGTGATCGGCGAATTCAAGCCAATAAACACGATCAGGTGGTTGCCTCTCTGGAGGGGCACTACCGCCCGGAATATCTCTATGAGTTGGCCGATGCGATCGATTGCTATGAGTTCTTTCAAGGCAAATTAAACGAGTGTGATTGCCAGATCGATAAAGAGATCAGCCAGCTGGCTGAGAAACAACCGGTTCCGGAGGAATACGGAAAAGCCAAACCGATACGCCATCACACACCAGCCATTGACCAGCTTCACCAGAAAGTGGTTCGAGCGGCCGGCGGGGTCAACGTGAACGAGCTTCCCGGCCTTACCGATTATTCAGCACTTCGCCTGATAGGGGAAATCGGGGTTGACCTTGCCTCATTTCCAAGCGAGGGCCACTTTACCAGCTGGCTCAAACTGGCTCCCGGCAAAAAGCAGTCCGGCAAATCTATACGAAAGCACAAGTATAAATCTTCTCCCCGTGCCGCTGAGATTTTTAAACAAGCCGCTCAAAGCCTGCTTGAAAGTAAAAACCATGCCCTTGGTGCCTTTGGCCGGCGAATACGGGCACGACGCGGTCCCGGTATAGCTGTTAAAGCCGTAGCACGAAAATTGGCTATTCTTTATTACCGGGCAATGACGCAGGGAATGGCATACGTTGAACAAGGGGTTGAAGCTTATGAAAAACAGTATCAAGAGCGCCGATTACACAACCTGCATAAACAGGCAAGGCGTTTGGGGTACACCTTGGTCGAACTCAATGAATAAATCTGTCACCGGTAGTGAAATGCGGTGCTTTTCCGTATGGAGTCGAGACATCTCCTTGTGCTTGGAACTCATTCAAACAACGCTTTTTCAAAGACCCTTACACTCAAATGCGCCGATTGTCCAAACATTTGCGTGATATGTACAAGTTTTAAGTACCGTGATAAGGTACATTCTTGATGGAAACCCGGATTAACTCAAAACAAAGTCGAGTCCATTATGAAAATTTTTCTTGCCGTACTGTCCATTCTTCTGATCACATCCTGTTCAACGGCATCCGACCCAGCCGAACAGGTTAACACCCTGGCAGACCGTTATGTAGAAGCGTATTTCTCCACTTTTCCTGAGGAGGCTGCCATGTTGGGAGCACCGGATATACACCCTGCGAAACTAAGCAATCCATCTTTTTCTGTCATTAATGACTGGCATTCAACCGAAGACCAACTTTTGACAGAGTTGAATGCAATCGATATGGATGCGCTTGATGGGTTATCTGAACGCATCACCTATGGTTTTTTAAGAGAGTTGCTTGAAGCTTCCATCGATTTCCGAACCTGCAGGATGGGACTCTGGAAAGCAAGTCCAACGTACACAGGGTGGCAAAATAGCCTGCCTTTTGCATTTTCTTCTCAGCCGTTAGAAACAGAAGAACAGCGTGATAACCTGTATGAGCGGCTTACCCAATTACCCGAATATATTCGCGCAGAAATCGAGAATCTTAAAGAGGGCATCCGTCTTGGTTACACAGCACCACGAACTGGAGTTGAAGCTGTAATCGGGCAGATGAACGCCCTGCTTAGTACAGCGGCAGCCGAATCCCCATTTGCGAGCTTTGGCAAACAGGATTATCCGGATTTTCATGAGCGACTTACTTCTCTTATTGAATCAGAAATTAATCCAGCAATCACAGAATACAGAGATTACCTGCAAAATGAATATCTGTCAGTAGCAAGAACGGATGTAGGCGCAAGTGCACTGCCCAATGGTGATGCATGCTACAAAGCATCAACCCGATATCACATTACCACAACTATTACGGCTGAAGAGATTCATCAAGTGGGGCTCAACCAAATAGAAATAATCAGTCAGCAGCTCAGTGAAATTGGTGAACGTAGTTTTGGCACATCCGATCCAGCAGAAGTTTTGAGAATCGTGAAGGATGATCCGCAATACCGTTTTTCCAGCCGGGAAGAGATTATCCGTATGGCAGAAGAAACCGTTGAACGGGCTGAAGCAGAACTACCAAACTGGTTCGGACTTGTACCGGAAATGAAAGTTGATGTAGTTCCTTATCCATCCTATCAGGAAAAAAATGCCCCTCTTGGACAGGCTATTTCACCCTCACGCGATGGTAAAAGAGCCGGTCAGTACATTATCAATACCTATCAACCGGAAACACAATCGAAGTCTTTTATTGAATCATTATCCATCCATGAAGCCCATCCCGGACACCTTTTTCAAGTATATGTTTCCCAAGCCGGAGCCGAAATTCATCCCATAACCAGCTACTTTTTCCTTTCAGGATTTGGGGAAGGGTGGGCACTTTACGCAGAGCGTCTTGCAGAAGAAATGGGATTGTACACCTCGGATATGTCACGGGTCGGCTGGCTGGCCAGTGAGGCCCATCGCTCAGCGCGGCTGGTTGTGGATTCCGGGATGCATGCATTGGGCTGGACTCGTCAGCAATCCATTGATTATCTGGCAGAGCACACAACACTCACCCCAAATCAAACCATAGCTGAAACGGATCGCTACATTGCCACGCCCGGACAGGCATCATCTTATATGGTCGGCGCTCTG
>JAWOIF010000101.1:0-20722 GCA_046484805.1 Bacteroidales bacterium | reverse complement strand
ATCAGATTCACCGACTCTTCAGACAATTCAAGGGTATCGGAACCTTTGACTATGTCGTCAATCTGGTCGATTGTCAGGGGTACGGGGGAGATATTGAAAACTCTATTCATATCTGCTTAGTAGTTCGTCAATAGTTAGCCTTAACTGATTGCCGCCTGCCATCTCCTTGATTGTTACCTCTCCTGCTGATATCTCATCAGCACCTGCAATCAAAACCTCGGGAATGTGCCTTGAATCGGCATAGCTGAATTGCTTTTTCATCCTGACCGCATCAGGATATACCTCTGTGTTGACTCCTTTTTCCCTTAGCAAATGTGCAATCTTAATCGCATAACCGAGTTCGCTGCCTCCAAAATTCACTATTAGTATCCGGGTACCTGTTTTTGAGAATGGAGGGAACATATCTGCCTGAAGCATAACATCATAGATTCTGTCAGCACCAAAAGAGACGCCTACTCCAGATACTCCTTCCATACCAAAGATACCTGCAAGATCATCGTAACGACCTCCTCCGCAGATACTTCCAATTTCCATATCAAGAGACTTAACCTCAATTATGGCTCCGGTATAGTAGTTCAATCCCCTTGCCAGTGAAAGATCCAGCTCAACCCCTGTTGACTCTTCCTCTTTCATGTATGCTAAAAGCTCACGCATCTCTGCAATACCTTTGAGTCCGGCCTCACTGCCTGCAAAAATCTTCTCAAGGTGATCAAGCCTCGCATCAGCAGACCCTGATAACTTCAGCAATGGTATTATCATTTCGATTGAACTGTCAGGAATGCCCTTTTGACTAAGTGATCCTGTAACACTCTCAATGCCTGTCTTCTCCAGTTTGTCAATCTCCACCGTAATGTCGGTGATCCGGTCTCCGACGCCAGCTATCTCCGCGATGCCTGTGAGAATTTTTCTGTTATTTAGCTTTATTACAGACTTTAGACCCAGCCGTCTGAACACCTCTCTGATTATAAGAATAAGTTCATACTCGTTGATCATAGAATCGCTGCCAATGACATCGGCATCACACTGGTAGAACTCGCGGTATCGACCCTTCTGAGGCCTGTCAGCACGCCATACGGGTTGTATCTGGAATCTCTTAAACGGGAATGTTATCTCATTTCTGTGCTGAACCACATACCTGGCAAATGGAACCGTAAGATCATACCTGAGTCCCTTTTCACATATTCTGGCCGATAAAGGAGCCGGATCGGCAGATGTAAGCTCATCGCTGTCAATATTACTCAGGAAATTTCCCGAATTAAGTATTCTGAAAAGCAATCTGTCTCCCTCGTCTCCATACTTGCCAAGAAGTGTGGAGAGGTTTTCCATGGCCGGAGTTTCAATCGGTTGGTATCCGTAAAGGGTAAACACCGATTTTATTGTGTCAAAGATGTGATATCTCCTCTGCATCTCATCAGGAGAGAAGTCCCGGGTTCCTTTCGGAATAGCAGGTTTTGCCGGCATAATAGTAGCTTGATATATTCCGGGTAAAAATACAAAAATATGTCCACCCTATCAGAATAGTATGGCCGTGTGGGATGAAAAACTTCTACCAGACCTGCGGTATATAGGTCTGTTCATCCTTCGGAGGCCTTACATAGGCAATATCGTTACTTCTGGATTTCAGTTTAATAGGCTTGTTCTTTACCTCTTCATAGGGAATAAGGCTGAGAAGGTGATGAATGCAGTTAAGTCTGGCCCTCCTCTTATCATCTCCTTCAACAACATACCAGGGTGATTGTTTTGTATCGGTAAAGGAAAACATCTTGTCTTTTGCCATTGAATACTCTACCCACCTTTCACGCGATTCGATATCCATCGGACTGATCTTCCATCTCTTGATGGGATTCTTTATTCTGTCCTGGAACCGTTTCTCCTGCTCCTCATCACTGACTGAAAACCAGTACTTGATAAGTATTATTCCCGATCTGATGAGCATCTTCTCAAAATCAGGGCATGTCCTCAGAAACTCCTCGTATTCTTCATTGGTACAGAAACCCATAACCTTCTCGACACCTGCGCGGTTATACCAGCTGCGGTCAAAAAGCGCTATTTCTCCTCCTGCAGGCAGATGCTGGACATACCTCTGGAAGTACCATTGTGTCTTCTCTTTTTCAGTTGGCGTGCCCAGGGCTACGACACGGCAGATACGTGGATTCATGCAGCTCGAAATCGTCTTAATGGCTCCCCCCTTTCCTGCAGCATCACGACCTTCAAAGACGACGACAACCTTAACCATGTTCTCCTTTACCCACTCCTGCAATTTTACCAGTTCGATCTCGTACTTTGTCAACTCCTTAAAATACAGCTTTTTCGAGAGTCTTTTCTGCTTTTCAACCTTGACATCATGATATAGTTCCGACCGGTCAAATTGTTCCTCTGCCGCCTTCTGGTCCTTTTCTTGTGCCATCTGTTTCAAAATTATGAATAGAGATAAAAGGGATTTCAACAGTGAAATTTAAGAAAATCTCTGAAATGGAATTAAAAACCATGGGATTTTTGGTGGAACCCTCTTATAATAATCGGGATGGTCGGTTCCTACTGAATAAATGGAATACTCAAAGGATACCTGAATTCTATTCCCTGGGCCGCCCTTATCGAGGCGATAATCACGCATATAAGTTCAATGACCACCAGGGCAATATAGAAGAATATACCCACAACCAAAAACATCAAAGGAATACAGAGCACAGTGTAAAGCAGCACCGAAATCTGAAAATTTAAACTTGCCTTGCCGTTAATATCGATCCACTCCGAGCCAGTCCGGCGCGACAGCCAGATAATGAGCGGAGCGATAATGCCGCCGAAAAACGGGATTATATAACCGGCGAAAGATGAAAGATGACAGAGCATTGCCCAGTTTCGCTCTGATTCAGAATATTGTCTAACCTCATTCATAACTGAAAACGTTTAATCAAAAGACAGACTCTTTCTATAAAATGCTGCATCAAAAGCGGCCAATCCTTCTAAGGTCAGCAGGAAGAAATCCGTTTGGGTTCCTCTGATCTATCTTATGATTGTTGAAATAGTACATACTCGCATCATCAGTACCGATAAGCATCTTGAACACATATGCTCCCCTGGTCTCTTCAGGGGGCCCCACCTTGTGAAGTATCAGTGTGTTGGGTCGACGTTCAGCAATGGCATCCCTGATCTCATCACCGGTAACGAGACGAAAGCTCCCGGAATAGAATGATTTTATTTCATCTTCAGATGCTACTGAAGGCACCATGTCAATCTCCCTTGCCAGAATCGTTTTACCCTCTATTTCGGGCACGAACTTATTGTAATATTTCAGGAACCTGACTCCCGGCGTTGTAGGATTATTGATAATAACTTTTGCGTGCTGCTGAATAAACTCTACCAGCAAACCCAGTTTATATCCATATTCAGCATCTGCATCCTCTCCTGCAAAATCAAGGGGTATTGCACCGAATTCAGGCATATCTTCAAGATTCCTGACCTTCTTGCCCAGAAGCAGATTCAGAAAAGCAAATGAAGAGCCTGAATTATCACGTTCATAGGCCGATTCCGTAAGCACCAGAAATGACCAGGAGGGATCCTCTCTTCTCTTGTTAAACTCATCGATATTGATGAACTCATAGGGTGTCAGCGTCCAGAAATCTGTAACAGCTTCACGGATGGAAGGATTGAACTCTGAAAAGGGAGAATTCTCGAGTACGACACATGTCTTCGATTCAAGCAAAAGGCGGCCCTCCTCAATAGTCGGAAACGGGGCCTGTGACAAGACAGAGGCAGATAGGATAAGTTGCAGTGAAACAAGCAGGACTTTTCTCATGTCATCTATTTTGTTGGTAAGTAGAGCGGATTCCTTTCATTGTACTTCCTGACATATACGAACATAAGCTGTTTCTGCTTTTTCCTCGAAAGGCGTACATATTCCTCATGCAGTTCCGGATCATTCATCAACAGTATAGTAACATTTCTGGGCTCATAGTCAAGCATCTTGCCTGACTCAAAATCAATAAGATACTGCTTTAACTCGGTTCTCTGCACATTAGATTGCCTGTAGGGCATCCCGTAGGAATAAGGAGAGTAGTAGTTGCTGTAAGGATAGTAACTATTATAAGGAGAATAATAACTATAGGGATCATAATAGCCGCCACCATAGGGGTAGTTATGATTATACCTTGAATCATTCATTGTAATATCAGCGACGAAGTGACAGATACTGCCAATGAAAGTGATTCTGTTAAAGTTCTCCTGAACCTGTATGTATAGCACGCCATTACGTGCAAAACCCCACATATCAGATTTTTTCAGTTCCTGTCTTACTCCCATCTCATCATAGTAATAGATTTTTTCTCCTTCAAACACCTTTTTGAAAAAGTCTCTGTCATTATAATCAGCAGAAGTAAGCAATTTGGCTTTGGGGATCGGGTTATTTGTCTTTACCTGGTCAAAATTCAGATAAATGCCGTCGGTAAACTTGAAACCGGGCTCATATTGTACAGTTCTCTGCGGCTCCAGCTGACCATTCAACACCACTGAACCAACAAACATCATGACCAGAAATGCTGAAATCATCCTGAACATCTTCATGGCTCCTCCTTTTTGGTTTGTACATACAAAATTCATACCGCCATGGACAAATTTAATCCATAAATCTGATTGTTGCCATAATCGTTAACGTTTTTGATATAATTATGTATTTTTACAATCTGCGATTCCTGGCTAATCTGATGGCAGAAAACGTTCATATGTCTAAAAAGATAAAGTCAAAACCGGTTGAAAACCCTGGAAGCAAAAACATTTTGATTCCAGGTATTCTTGGATCTCTTGCCATACTTCTTGTGCTGATATCGATGGTGTTGTTGCTTAAAGAAATATATCTTGCGTTCTTTATCTCTATCGGTCTTTCATTCGCAGCCGGTGTCTATGCATTTATCTATCAGGCAACCGTTCTCAGAAAAACAGGGAAGAGAATAGAAGAGATGACGAGGGAAAGAATGAGACAGGGGGAGTTTATATCGGGTTTCTCACACCGGATAAGAGAACCTCTCAATAACCTTGTAATTGTCGGCGAGTTGCTTTCCGATACAACTCTTACCGAAAAACAGAAAGATCTTATTGAGACCCTTATTGCTTCCACCACAAATATGGTTTCAACAGTCAATGAGCTTACCATGCAGGGTGCTGAAACCATTGCTTTCGGTAAAAGAAAAGCAATCAGGTTCAATCTGCTCCCGGCTATCCAGAATACGATTGAGATTTTCAACCTGAAAGGTATTGCCCCGGTAGATTTCTCTGTAGAATCAGCCGTGGCCCCCGGCCCCGAACTCACTGGCGACCCTATAATAATCAAACAGATAATTATTGATCTCCTCAATAACCTCACTCATACTACAGGTCAAATAGAGCCTTCACTTAAAATCACCATTGATGAGCCTGAGATTTTTGAAGATCATTTAAATGTAACGATCAGATTCTTATCAGCCTCAGAACTACTGAATGATTACCCTGATGATTATCCTGAACCTCTGTCGCTGAGGCTCATCAAAGATAACTCGGGGAGATATGAATATAAGACTATAACAGAAGGACACCTGCTGACAGTGACTTTACCATTTTCACCGGCCGGGACAGATGAGACGCAGAAAACTGTTATATCTCCGAAGATTGCTGCACTGGCACGAGAGAAACCCAGAAAGAGAGAAATCAGGGAACTAAACCTGCTGCTGGTAGAAGATAATGACATTAACCAGAAGATTACATACCTTACCCTCAAGCCACTGGTCAAAAGCATCGATACTGCTTCAAACGGCAAAGAGGCCCTTGACATGATAGCTACAGCCGATTATGACATTATTCTGATGGATATTCAGATGCCTGTGATGGATGGCCTTGTAGCCACAGAGAAGATCAGGGCGCTTGAAAAGAGCACCGGCAGGCATGTTCCCATTATTGCCATTACTGCAAATGCAATGTTAGGCGATAAGGAGAAATGCCTGGCAGCCGGAATGGATGATTATATAAGCAAACCGTTTCATCCAGCCGCTCTGATTGGAAAAATAAAAGACTTCTTTGAAATTTTCAGGGTCTGAAACCTATCATTAGAACATCATCAATCTGCTCGTTCGGGCCTTTCCATGTATTGAAATTATCTTCAAGTATATCTCCCTGATCCTTTAGCGGGTATTCATGAATGGTTACAAGAAAATAGCGGATCCTGCGATTCATGAATTTCTTATTCTCGGCTCCCCCAAATTGATCGGAATATCCGTCACTGAGAAGATAATAGCTGTCTCCCTCTTCCATTGGGATTTTATGATTTGTATAACTACTATCTGTCATACGACTGCCAATGAACTGTTTGTCTCCCTTGGTCTCAGTAAGCTTCCCACCCCTGATCATATAAAGAGGAAGAAAGGCTCCTGAGAAACTAAGTTCATACTTTTCCCTGTCAATGCAGCACACTGCAATATCCATTCCGTCTTTTATTCCATGGGAATAGTCCTCTTCCCTGTGAATAATTGAATCCACCTCGGTGTTAAGCAGATCGAGTATCTCCGATGGTTCTGAATGTTCTTCGTTCTGAATTACCCGGTCTATGGTCTGGAGCCCTATCATTGACATAAGAGCACCAGGCACACCATGGCCGGTGCAGTCAGCCAGAACTACCCAGGTTTTGCCGTTGCTTTCACGAATATAATAGAAGTCACCGCTGACAATGTCCCGGGGCATGAATAGTATGAAAGACTCCCGGAAGTGCTTTTCAAAGAATGACTGTGAAGGTATGAGTGCTTCCTGTATCTTCTTTGCATAAACAATGCTGTCTGTAATATTTCTGTTTTTGTATTCAAGTTCTTCTCTTTGTAAGGCAATCTGTTTCAAGGCTTCCTCTCTCTCTCTCAACAGCCTGTTCGCCTTGTAAAGGCTGCGTGTCTGACCCCATATCACAAAGTATACAAATGCAATAACGGCTACTGAATAGAACAGGTACCGGATTAATATACCGTCACCTGCCCTTGAGGCTGCAATGTTTGGAAGCAGATCATTGAAATATAACATCATATTTAACACCTTCACCTTGTAAGCTTTGATGCAGAAGCTCCTTCACCCATATTAAGGTCCAGAAACGACAACGAGGGTGATGGCACAAACTCCATTCCGGTAAGTTCCGCCCACCTGCCATCAACTTTCGTTATGGTAACAATGTCTGAAACAACGACATTAGGCCACTCACGTGCAGCCCCATCCCTCTCCGGAAGTTTGAACCCGGCATCAATAATGATGACAGACCCCGTCTTAATGTCCCTGACCGGATCGGTATTCCCTGTAACCTGCCACAGTATTGTGTTCAGATCAACAAGACTGACGCCCTCCTCGAGTAAAATGGCAATATACCTCTCCTTTGCCTCTGCAGCAAGAGCAGTAAAATAGTCTTTGATAATTCCAGTTTCTGAAGCCTTTCGTGTTGCATATAACCATACAGCAATAACACCATCCCTTATTGGTAACGCCTCTTTTACAATATTTGGGTATTCCGATTTTAATTTGGTTCCGGTAAATTCAAGCGCATTATATGATGCAAATCCAGCCTCTATTTCTTCTGTCTTTATCTCCTCAGGCAGTTTTTCAGTGGCATCTATGCCCATTTTTCCTCCAAATGAGAATTGACCTGATGAATGGTCGAGCACGTCGAGTGGTCCTTTAATAAACATGATATCTTCACCGAAACGAACATTTCTCTCGAATACCTTCATCATCGAATCCAGATTTCTGATATCGGTGTCGCCACTTACCACTACAATGAACTTACTAAACATCATTTGGCCCGCCCCGAACAATGTACTAAGTACCTTCATGCCCTGGCCGGGATATCTTTTCTCAATCCTGACTATTACCAGATTATGAGCCACCCCTGCCGGTGGCATATGCATATCTTCCACCTCAGCAGCCATTGTCATTCTGATCGGTGACAGAAACAACCTCTCGGTAGCTTTGCCTATCCATGCATCCTCCTGAGGTGGTATGCCGACTATTGTGGCAGGATATACTGCATCGTTACGGTGAGTAATCGCAGTTACATGAAAGGCAGGATACCAGTCAGCCAGCGAGTATACACCGGTATGATCGCCAAATGGCCCTTCGAAGAGGAGCTCTTCTGACGGATCAACATAACCTTCAATTACAAAGTCAGCATCCTCCGGCACCCAAATATCCTGAGTCAGGCATTTCACAAGCCTGACCCTTCCACGCCTGAGGAATCCCGCCAGAATGTATTCGTCAATATTCTCAGGAAGAGGCGCTGTCGCGGCATAGGTATATACCGGATCACCCCCCAGTGTCACGGCTACAGGCATTCTTTCTCCCTTCTTCTTCCACTCACTGTAGTGGTTTGCACCGGTCTTGTGCCTGTGCCAGTGCATACCGGTTGTCTGCCTGTCAAATACCTGCATCCTGTACATCCCGGCATTTGTAGTCAGTGTAAACGGATTATATGTATGAACTACCGGAAGGGTTATGAACCTGCCTCCATCATGAGGCCAGCATTTCAAAATTGGTAAAAGTTCAAGATCAGGCTCCTTCATCACCTTTTGCTGACACTCACCACGCCTGTTCATTTTTACCGGTAGTAACCTTGCAAGGTTCAGAAGTTGTGGTACCGATCTGAGCTTTGAGAAAAGACCCTTACCGGTATTACCCTGAAGGCGGGTAAAAAGTTCTTCAATCTCATTGCCTGCCTGATCGAGATCATCCCTTCCTATTGCCAGCGACATTCGACTGTCAGAGCCGAAAGCATTTATCAGTACCGGGAAATCAGTACCGTTGTTAGTGAACAGAAGCGCCTTGCCTCCACTCTTGACCATCCGGTCGGTTATCTCTGAAATTTCCAGAAGAGGATCGGCGAATCCTTCTATCCGCAACAGTTCTCCCTCCTGTTCAAGCTTTCTGACAAAACTGCTTAATCCGCTGTAGCCTTTTCTTTTCAAAGCAAACATTCTTTCACCGGCAAAGATAAGATATCTTGTTGATGTGGGAATGTGATAATTGGCAAATCAGCAAATTAGGTGATCAGGTGATGTGATGATGAGATATATATAAAACAGTAACGGGAACCTTTCTGTCGAATGGTTCCCGTTCATTATAAGCAACCGAAATTGCTTTAAATGCCAGATTACTGTTATTATGGCCGGCTTTTGGCTTATCTCCCTGCGGAGGACCATCTGCCCTGACCTTCTGGTGAAACCTGTTACAGTATCACTTTCAGGCTGTTCCCTGGATAAACCCGGCGGGATTTATCTTCCGGAACGGAGTGTTGAAGAGTTTAACCTCTTCGACCAAACCTTTAAAGAACTCTTGCGAATCTCTGCTGGTTCCCCTTTCGTCTCCGACTTTGTGTTGCCACTTAGTCTTTGCTTCCAGGTCTCCGGCTCTTCAGGCGGCAGACCCTGAGGTCTGTACAAGACAACTACTGCTTCAGTTAAGAAGGGTTCGCTGCCTCCTCACCTTTCGAGCAACCTTTTATCGCTCATCTGGTAAAACAAAAATAGCAAGAGATCGGTACCAGACCAAATAAAATGAGTCATAGATATAAACGGTGTTTGAACAGAAGATATTAACAAATGTTAATAAGCACGGTTAACCGTATACTGCAATCTCTCCAAGTTCCTCCTCTACCCTGAGCAGCTGGTTGTATTTGGCAATCCTGTCTGACCGGCTCATCGATCCTGTCTTTATCTGTCCGGAATTCACAGCCACGGCGAGATCTGATATAAATGAATCTTCTGTCTCTCCTGAACGGTGTGATATTACAGTTGTCCATCCGGCCCTGTGAGCCATCTCAATGCAATTGAGCGTCTCGGTCAGCGATCCGATCTGGTTAACCTTAATCAATATTGAATTGGCGCAATCCATTTCAATTCCTTTAGCAAGGTATTCAACATTTGTAACGAATATATCGTCACCAACAATCTGTATCTTATCACCCAGCTTATCATTCTGAAGTTTCCATCCGTCCCAGTCACTCTCTCCCATACCATCTTCGATGGAATCGATCGGATACTTTGCCACCAGTTCTGCGAGGTAATCGACCTGCTGTGCAGGCGTAAGCTTCTTACCTCCGCTGCCTTCAAATTTTGTATAATCGTATACCCCGTTCACAAAAAACTCTGAAGCGGCACAATCAAGGGCAATGGTTATATCCTTACCCGGCTCATATCCTGCATCCCTGACAGCCTTTAGTATGCTCTCAAGTGCGTCTTCTGTACCTTTCAGGGCCGGTGCGAAACCACCTTCGTCGCCTACGGCGGTGCTTAGCCCTCTCTCCTTAAGCACTTTCTTTAGCGAATGGAAAACCTCTGCTCCCATTCTCAGCCCTTCACGAAATGTCGGGGCACCAATCGGTCTGATCATGAATTCCTGAAATGCAATCGGTGCGTCTGAGTGCGATCCTCCATTAATGATATTCATCATTGGCACCGGCAGCGTAACCGTATTTGCCCCTCCTATGTAGCGATAAAGAGGCAAACCATGCATCGCGGCAGCAGCTCTGGCGACTGCCAGTGAAACCCCAAGTATGGCATTGGCACCCAGATTGCTTTTTGTAGCTGTACCATCCAGTTCAATCATCTTCCGGTCGACACCTACCTGATCAGATATCTCCATACCAACGATCTCCTCTGCTATAACATTGTTAACATTATGAACAGCCTTAAGCACTCCTTTTCCAAGATACCTGCTTTTATCTCCATCCCTTAGCTCCAATGCCTCATTCTCTCCGGTGGAAGCTCCGGATGGCACGGCTGCCCTGCCCGAATAACCGCTTGATGTTGCAACTTCAACCTCGACTGTCGGATTCCCGCGTGAATCGAGTATCTCCCTGGCGTGTACATAAACAATCTGACCCATAACTCTTTATTTTTAAATTTTTTAACCTAAATGCAAACCAATTAAAAAAAAGGGATATGGCCATATATATGACATATCCCTGATTCTGATCATGATAATATGTTAGTTCTCTTTCTCAGTCTCTTCATCTCCTTCTTCAACCTGAGCGGAATCATCAGTCTCTTCCTCTGCTTCTTCAACCTGAGCGGCATCATCAGTCTCTTTATCTCCTTCTTCAACCTGAGCGGCATCATCAGGCTCTTCCTCTGCAACCACCTCAGTCTCTGTCACAGCTTCAGGAGCTTCCACTTCCTCAACAAGGGTCTCCTCCTCTGTAACCGTTTCTTCAATCGACGTTTCAGCAGTTGCTGTTGCGTCATCCTCCTTCTTCACAGATACTTCAGCAGCGGCAGCAGGTTTTTCTTCACCCTTCTTCCTGGTGCCTCTTCTGCGCCTTGTCGATTTGGATTTGGCATCATCTGCAGAGAGCATATTCTCATTGAAATCAACAAGCTCTATTATACACATATCAGCATTGTCACCAAACCGGGTTCCTGTTTTAAGAATTCTGGTATAGCCACCAGGCCTCTCGGCAACCTTTGGTGATACCTCGCGGAAAAGTTCGGCAACAGCCAGCTTGTTACGCAGATAACTGAAGACTACCCTTCTTGAATGAGTCGTATCCTCCTTCGACCTGGTAATAAGAGGTTCAACGTAGATGCGCAGGGCTTTAGCCTTGGCCTCTGTTGTAGTAATGCGCTTATTCATAATAAGCGATGATGCCATGTTCGCAAGCATCGCCTTCCTGTGTGCACTTTTTCTTCCTAAATGGTTAACTACTCTAAGATGTCGCATTTCTCTTTATCCTTACCGTTTCAAATTAATCTTTATCCAATTTGTACTTACTCACATCCATACCAAATGACAAACTCATGTTTTCAAGCAGTTCATCAAGTTCAGTAAGTGATTTCTTCCCAAAATTCCTGAACTTCAGAAGGTCATTTTTATTGAATTTCACAAGATCTCCAAGTGTATCAACTTCAGCTGCCTTAAGACAGTTCAGAGCCCTTACTGACAAGTCAAGGTCTATCAGTCTTGTCTTGAGAAGCTGCCTCATATGTAATATCTCCTCATCAAACTCCTCATTGGCCAACTTGTCATCTGAATCAATAGTAATCTTTTCATCAGAGAACAGCATGAAATGGTATATCAGAATTTTTGCAGCCTCTTTCAGGGCCTCCTTTGGATGAATAGATCCATCAGTGCTAATCTCAAGAATAAGCTTTTCATAGTCGGTCTTCTGCTCTACACGAAAATTCTCTACCGAATACTTCACATTCCTTACAGGGGTGAATATCGAGTCGATTGCAATCAGGCCAAACTCGGAATCAACAGGCTGGTTTTCCTCAGCAGGAACGTAGCCACGGCCTTTTGAGACAGTAAGCTCTATCTGGAGTTTTACGTCAGTCTCCATCCTGCAGATCATTTGGTCGGGATTCAGTACCTCAAAGGCACTCAGAACAGTGTTAAGCTGCCCGGCCTTGAATTCGTCCTGACCTGATATCTTTAGTACCACCTTCTCATTATCTGTTCCGTCAACCGTCTGTCTGAAACGTATCTGCTTCAGATTTAATATGATATCAGTAACATCCTCTATAACTCCTGTAATGGTTGAGAACTCATGATCTACACCGTCAATCTTGACGGTTGTTATCGCGAAGCCCTCAAGTGATGAAAGGAGTATTCTCCTCAGGGCATTTCCCACGGTAATACCGTAACCGGGTTCAAGCGGGCGGAATTCGAACTTGCCGTACCGCTCGTCCGCTTCCAGCATTATTACTTTGTCAGGTTTCTGGAATGCTAAAATGGCCATAGGAATAGTCTTATATTGTTACTTTGAGTATAATTCAACGATTAATTGTTCCTTAATATCCTCAGGAATATCTGAGCGCTCCGGCATATTCATGAATTTGCCTGCCATCTGTGCATCATCCCATTCCAGCCATGAT
The DNA here is from genome assembly GCA_046484805.1 of Bacteroidales bacterium. Classification (GTDB taxonomy): domain Bacteria; phylum Bacteroidota; class Bacteroidia; order Bacteroidales; family VadinHA17; genus SLNP01. The sequence continues at coordinate 7,862 of JAWOIF010000101.1, read as the reverse complement.
AGCTTTGAATACCTCCTTGTCTCCATTGACTCTGATATTACTTCGAGTGATTTCGACTTTTCGCGGACCCCTATAATATCACCAGGCTTGAGTTGCCTTGAGGGAATGTTAACTACATCTCCGTTCACGGTAATGTGACGATGGCTCACCAGCTGACGGGCCGCAGCCCTTGTGGGAGCAATACCAAGCCTGTAGACTACATTGTCGAGACGTGCCTCAAGCATCTGAAGGAGAACCTCACCGGTAACCCCCTTGCTGTGCTGCGCCTTCTCAAAGGTGTTGCGGAACTGCCTTTCAAGAACACCATAAGTGTACTTAGCCTTCTGCTTCTCCTTGAGTTGAATACCATATTCTGATACCTTCTTTCGTTTCTTCATCTGCCCGTGTTGTCCGGGAGGATAATTCTTCCTGTCGAGAGATTTATCGGTACCGAAAATGGGTTCACCAAATTTCCTAGCAATCTTTGTTGTTGGTCCAGTATATCTTGCCATTTGTATGCTTATATATTAATTCTTAATACTATTCCCGGTAATACCATTACACTCTTCTCTTACCCGGAGGACGGCAACCGTTATGCGGAAGCGGAGTAACATCGACAATTTCTGTTATCTCAATGCCGCTGCTGTTTATCGATCTCATAGCCGATTCACGTCCGGATCCCGGCCCCTTCACGAATACCTTCACCTTTCTCAATCCAAGATCAAATGCAACCTTGGCACAATCGCTGGCTGCCATCTGAGCTGCATAGGGTGTATTCTTCTTAGAACCCCTGAATCCCATCTTACCGGCTGAGGCCCATGAAATAACCTGACCCGAATTATTGGTCATACTGATAATTATGTTGTTAAAAGATGAATGAATGTGAACCTGTCCTGTCGGTTCTACCTTTACGACCTTCTTTTTAACTGCTCCAGTCTTCTTTGCCATACTCTGTTACTTATTATTTGGTAGCTTTTTTCTTGTTTGCAACGGTTTTCTTCCTTCCCTTACGGGTTCGTGCGTTGTTTTTGGTGCTCTGACCTCTCACGGGAAGCCCGATACGGTGACGCACTCCGCGATAACAACCTATATCCATAAGCCTCTTAATATTAAGCTGTACCTCTGAACGTAGTTCTCCCTCAGTCTTATAGGTCTCGCTTATGATCTTACGGATAGAATTGATGTCATCATCATTCCAGTCCTGTACCTTCTTGGCCCGGTCAACACCTGCCTGATCAAGAATCCTCTGTGCATTGCTGCGGCCAATACCATAAATGTAAGTCAAGCCAACTTCGCCTCTTTTGTTCCTTGGTAGGTCTACACCAACTATACGCGCCATATACTTTTATTTAATAAATGTGCAAAATTAGTTAAAATTATCCCTGCCTCTGCTTGAACTTGGGATTTTTCTTGTTTATCACATACAAACGTCCGTTCCTCCTGACTATCTTGCAGTCGGCGCTACGTTTTTTTACAGATGCTCTTACTTTCATTACCTTATATATTTATATTCTCTATTACTTATATCTGAAGGTTATTCTGCCTTTCGTCAGATCATATGGCGACATCTCAACCTTAACCTTGTCCCCTGGAAGGATCTTGATATAATGCATCCTCATCTTCCCTGAGATATGAGCGGTTATGACATGGCCGTTCTCAAGTTCAACCCTGAACATTGCATTTGACAGAGCCTCTATTATTGTTCCGTCCTGCTCGAGTGATGGTTGTTTTGCCATTAATCCTGACTTTTATTCAATTCGTTATCAATAAACTTAAATGTTGTCAATACATCAGCTTTTTCTTTATCAATAGCTACTGCATATTCAAAATGTGCGGAAGATTTGCCGTCTCCTGTCTTTACTGTCCAGCCGTCACCACTCTGTATCGTTTCACGCCTGCCCATATTTATCATCGGCTCAATGCAAATAACCATACCCTTCTGCAGCTTCGGCCCTGATCCTCTCCTTCCGAAATTGGGAACCTCGGGAGACTCATGTAGCTTTCTGCCAATGCCGTGCCCCACCAACTCCCTGACAACACTGAAACCAGCCTGCTCAGCCACTGTCTGAACCGCATGAGCTATATCGCCGATGCGGTTTCCCGCTACTGCCATCCTCACTCCTGCCTCAAGCGATTCCCTGGTTGCATCAAGAAGCCGTTTTACCTTTTCATCAATCTCACCTACAGCAAAGGTAAATGCACTATCACCATAGTATCCGTTAAGTATTACACCACAATCGACTGAAATGATATCTCCTTCGTGCAGTATATAATCTGATGGAATACCGTGAACGACAGCCTCATTAACGGAGGTACAGAGTGTTGCCGGGAAACCGTTGTATCCCTTGAACCCGGGAATACCCCCGTTATCACGGATATATGTCTCTGCCAGACGGTCGAGATCGAGAGTTGTTATCCCGGGCTTTATCTCCGGAGTAAGCATGCCCAGTGTTTTTGACACCAGCATGTTACTTTCACGCAGCAACTCAACCTCTTCCTCACTCTTCAAATATGACATCAAAGAACTTTTCATTCATTACATGGCCACACCGCCTGTACGACCCTTGATACGGCCCGACTTCATCAGACCATCGTAGTGACGCATAAGCAGGTGACTTTCGATCTGCTGGAGAGTGTCAAGAACCACACCCACCAAAATCAACAGCGATGTACCACCGTAAAACTGTGCAAATTGCTGGCTGATGCCGAAGTTGACGGCTATCGAAGGCAGTATTGCAACAAATGCCAGGAAGATCGAACCGGGGAGGGTGATTCTTGACATAATACTGTCAATGAACTCAACCGTCCTCCTTCCAGGCTTGATACCAGGAATAAACCCGCCGTTCTTCTTCATGTCCTCTGCCATCTGAACCGGATTGATGGTTATGGCAGTATAAAAATATGTAAATGCTATAATAAGAAGAGCTGTCGTAAGGTTATACCAAAAACCGAACATATTGGAGAAGGCTGTCATGAAACCTCCACCCTCACTGGAATAACCTACTATTATTATGGGCAGCATCATAATAGCCTGGGCAAATATGATCGGCATGACACCGGCGGCATTCACCTTCAGCGGAATATACTGCCTGACTCCTCCGTACTGCTTGTTACCAACTATCCTTCTTGCGTACTGGACAGGTATTCTGCGAGTACCCTGTACAAGAAGTATTGTGCCCAGTATAACCACGAACAGCAGGACTATTTCTACCAGCAACGCTACCAACCCTCCTGATCCGGTTAATCTTATACCAGCTTCAAAAATGAAGCTTGCCGGGAGACGGGCAATAATACCAATCATAATGATCAGCGAAATACCGTTTCCTATACCCTTGTCGGTAATCTTCTCGCCGAGCCACATCACAAACATGGTACCAGCTGTAAGAATAATTACCGAAGAGATTGTAAAGAATGTTCCTGACAGTATGAAAGCACTCGGAGGGAGTACATTCATTATGTTGGCCAGATAGGTCGGTGCCTGAAGCACAAGGATAAGGACCGTAAGATAACGAGTATACTGGTTCATCTTGCGCCTGCCACTCTCTCCCTCTTTCTGCATTTTCTGGAAGAAGGGGAAGACTATTGTAAGAAGCTGTATGACGATTGAAGCCGAAATGTAAGGCATAATGCCAAGAGCAAATATCGAAGCCTGCGAGAATGCTCCTCCCGAAAACATATCGAGAAGTCCCATGATACCACCTGATGTCTGTGACCTCAGAGCTTCCAGCTGTGACGGATCGACACCCGGCAGGGTTATATATGAACCAAGTCGGTAAAGAGCAATAATACCAAGGGTGTAGAGAATTCTTGCCTTAAGATCTTCTATCTTCCAAATGTTCTTTATCGTCTGTATGAATCTCATTTGATTACAATTTAACGGCAGTTCCTGAATTGGCTTCTATTGCTTCTTCGGCTGATTTACTAAATGCATGGGCATGTACCTCAATCTTCCTCTCCAGTTTGCCTTTACCAAGTATCTTAACCTTGTCGTTCTTGGAGATAAGACCCGCACTGATAAGTGTCTGAAAGTCTATCTTTTCAAGACTCATCTTCTCGGAAAGTGTCTGAAGGGTACTGATGTTTATTGCCTTGTATTCCTTACGGTTAATATTCTTAAAACCAAATTTGGGAACCCGTCTCTGAAGAGGCATCTGACCGCCCTCAAATCCAATCTTCTTTGAATAGCCCGAGCGTGATTTTGCTCCCTTGTGGCCTCTTGAAGCAGTTCCGCCACTTCCCGATCCTTCTCCCCTGCCCAGGCGTTTTCCCTTTTTAACCGAACCTTTTGCGGGTTTTAAGTTATGTAACTCCATGATTCCTCTATAAATAAATATGGTTATATCCTAAATATCTTCAACCTTAACCAGGTGTCTTACCTTCTCGACCATTCCCATAATCGGACCGGAAGCTTCGTGCTCGACACTTTGGTTTAACTTGCGGATTCCAAGCGCTTCCAGCACTCTCTTCTGCCTTTCAGGCCTTCCAATCTTGCTTCTTATCTGTGTAATACGTATCCTTTTCATACCCGTATCTTTCTTATCCGTTGAACACCTTTTCCATGGCAATACCCCTATGGGCTGCTACCGTGTGAGCATCTCGCAATTCGAGAAGTGCAGAGAAGGTAGCTTTCACAAGGTTGTGAGGGTTTGACGAGCCCTTCGATTTTGCAAGTACGTTACGCACACCTACACTTTCAAGAACAGCACGCATGGCTCCTCCGGCCTTAACTCCGGTTCCCTCAGATGCAGGCTTGATAAAAACCCTCGCTCCGCCAAACTTCGCATACTGTTCGTGTGGTATGGTACCTTTATAGACAGGAACCTTTATCAGGTTCTTCTTTGCATCTTCAATTCCCTTTGCAATAGCGGTGGTTACCTCATTAGCCTTTCCGAGTCCGTGACCAACAATTCCATCTTCGTTACCAACAACCACTATGGCTGAGAAACTGAAAGTACGGCCACCCTTGGTTACCTTGGTAACTCTCTGTATGCTTACCAGCCTGTCTTTAAGCTCCAGGTCACTGGTTTTTACTTTTCTGATTCCTTCTGTCATACTTCTTAGAATTTTAATCCGCCTTCACGGGCTGCTTCTGCTAATGATTTTACCCTTCCATGATACCTGTATCCGTTCCTGTCGAATACCACGGCTTCAATCCCCTTCTCCTTACACTTGCCGGCTAATAGTTTGCCTACATTTGCCGCCTGAGTCTTTTTGTCACCTGACTGCGAGGCAAGCTCCTTCTCCTTCGAGCATGCAGAAACCAGGGTCGTTGCATTAAGGTCGTCAATCACCTGGACATATATCTGCTTGTTACTGCGAAATACCGACAGGCGGGGCTTCTCTGGGGTACCCTTTATGGTTTTGCGGATTCTCATCTTGATCCGCTTCCTGCTTTCAGTTTTTGTTAAGGCCATCTCTTCTACATGTTAACATATTATACACTTGCCGATTTTCCGGCCTTTCTTCTGATCTGCTCGCCAACAAACTTTATACCTTTGCCCTTATACGGCTCAGGTGGACGAAGCGATCTGATCTTGGCTGCAACATGTCCGATAAGCTGTTTGTCAATGCTCTGAAGAGTTATGACAGGATTGCTCCTCTTCTCTGTTCTGGCTTCGACCTTTATCTCCCCGGGTAACTCAATGACAACATCATGGGAGTATCCCAGACTGAGGCTTAGCCTCTGACCGTTGGATTCAGCACGGTAACCAACACCTACAAGCTCAAGCTCCTTCTTGTAGCCCTCTGAAACACCTGTCACCATATTTGCTATCAAAGACCTGTAAAGGCCGTGCAATGACTTGTGTCTCTTTGAGTCTGATGGTCTCTTGATTAATATCTGATTATCCGAAACTTCCACCCTGATATCCTTGTCAACATCCTGTGACAACACTCCCAGGGGGCCTTTCACACTGACCATGTTGGTATCACTTACTTCTAAGGTGACACCGGCAGGCAGGTTTACAGGTAATTTTCCTATTCGTGACATTTAAGCACTCCTCCTTTTAATAAACATAACACAATATCTCTCCGCCAACATTTTCACTACTGGCCTCCTTGTCAGTCATCAGGCCCTTCGATGTGGAAATGATGGCTATTCCAAGACCGTTCAGAACACGCGGTATATCGTCAACTCCATTGTAGCGTCGCAGGCCCGGACGGCTAACCCTCTCAAGTCCCTTGATGGCCGGCTTACGGCTCTTGGGATCATATTTAAGGGCTATCTTAATTGTTCCCTGCGGACCCTCTTCCATGAATTTATAGCTGAGGATATACCCCTTCTCATAGAGTATTCTTGTCATACCCTTCTTAAGGTTTGATGAGGGTATCTCCACAACCTTATGGCCTGCCATTACGGCATTACGGATTCTGGTCAGGAAATCTGCAACTGGATCAGTCATCTCTTTATTGATTAATTTGTTTGTACTAATTCATTAACTACCAGCTGGCTTTCTTCACTCCGGGTATAAGGCCTTTTGATGCCATCTCCCTGAAGGTTATCCTGCTTATCCCGAACTGCCTCAAATAACCTCTGGGCCTTCCTGTCAGCTTACACCTGTTACGGAGACGGATCGGGTTTGAATTGCGCGGAAGGCGGCTTAAGAGAATATACTCCCCCTCTGCCTTCAACTGTGCTCTCTTAGCTGCATATTTCTGAACCAGTTTCGCACGTCTTACCTCTCGTGCCTTCATTGATTCCTTAGCCATACTGTCTAGTTTTTAATTGTTTTAAATGGTAAACCAAAATGCTTCAATAAGGCAAATGCTTCCTCATCACTCCTGGCATTGGTCACGAATGTAATCTGTAATCCCATTATCTTGACAACCTTGTCAAGATCAATTTCAGGGAATATTATCTGCTCGGTAATACCGAGTGTATAGTTTCCACGGCCATCAAGCTTGCTGTTTATGCCCTTGAAGTCGCGTATACGGGGCAGAGCCACCGCTATCAGCCTCTCAAGAAATTCATACATCCTCTCCTTGCGTAATGTCACCATCACGCCTATTGGCATGTTCTTCCTGAGCTTAAAGTTTGAGATATCTTTCTTCGATACTGTCTGAACAGCTCTCTGCCCGGCTATATCTGATATCTCCTGAATTGCTACCTCAAGCAGTTTCTTATCTGCAATTGCCAGACCGAGCCCTTGGTTGATAACTATCTTCTCCAACCGGGGCGCCTGCATAACGGTCGTATAACCGAACTCCTTAACGAGTGCAGGAATGATCTCCTTTTTATATCTGGTCTTTAAAGCAGGGGTATACATTACTTAATCTCCTCTCCTGATTTTTTTGAATATCTCACTAATTTGTTCTTCTCATTAAGCCTTCTTCCTATCCTTGTAGCCTTTCCTGAGGAAGGGTCTACCAGAAGAAGATTCGAAATGTGAATCGGGGCCTCTTTCTTTACAATACCACCCTGCGGACTCTTTGCATTGGGTTTGGTATGCTTCGATACCATATTGACTCCCTCAACAATGGCTCTGCTCTTTTCCCTGTCAACTTCAAGAACACGGCCTTTCTGTCCGTTCGATTCTCCGGTTATTACCATAACCGTATCACCTTTCTTTATATGTAATTTCTTTTGCATTGCTCTCTGGTTTTTTACAACACCTCTGGTGCCAGTGATACAATCTTCATGTACTTATCGCGCAATTCCCTTGCGACCGGTCCGAAGATACGTGTTCCGCGTACTTCATCGGCATTGTTCAGAAGCACAACCGCATTATCATCAAACCTTATGTATGAGCCATCTGCCCGCCGTATCTCTTTCCTTGTCCTTACCACAACGGCTCTGCTGACCTGACCCTTCTTGGCATCACCAGAAGGCATGGCGCTCTTTACCGTTACAATGATCTTGTCACCTACCGTGGCATACCTTTTAC
>JAWOIF010000119.1:0-8326 GCA_046484805.1 Bacteroidales bacterium | reverse complement strand
AGCAAGCGGGAATTACGGGCCTTTCATGGCCGGGTCGCGATCGGGATTCTGATCATGCAGGATCTGGTGGCTGTCGCCATACTCAGTCTGGCCGGCGGTGTCACGCCCTCGCCCTGGGCCTTCCTGCTGCTCGCCTTTTTCCTGCTGCGCCCGCTTTTGCATTGGCTGCTGGATATCTGCGGGCATGGCGAGCTGGTCATTCTCTATGGCTTGCTCCTGGCCCTGGTAGTCGGGGGCGGCAGTTTTGAGGAGTTCGGCCTGAGTTCGGAGCTGGGAGCCCTGTTGCTGGGTATTATTCTTTCGGATCACAAACGGGCTACCGAGCTGTCCAACGCCTTGTGGGGGTTAAAAGAAGTCCTGCTGGTTGGTTTTTTTCTGCAAATCGGTCTGTCCGGCCATCCGACACTGCTGACCCTCGAACACGCCTTGCTGCTCAATCTGTTACTACCGATCAAGGCATTACTGTTTTTCGTTATTTTACTCCTGCTCAGATTGCGGGCCCGGACCTCCTTTCTTGCCGGCCTGAGTCTGGCCAGTTTCAGTGAATTTGGCCTGATTGTCGCCAGTCTGGCCGAGACCCAGGGGTGGATATCCACCGACTGGCTGGTCCTGCTGGCAGTGACCGTGGCTATCTCCTTCGCGATAACCGCCCCCCTGAACCGGTACTCCCACGAGCTATATCAGGTCGTCGGCAAGCGGCTCAAACGGTTTGAAAGCCGCAACCGCCACCCGGACGACGAGCCCATTAATGTCGGCAGCGCACACATCCTTGTCGTCGGTATGGGTCGAGTCGGAACCGGTGCCTACGATACGTTAAGTGCCCACCAGTTGCGGGTACTCGGCCTGGATTCAGACCCTGGCAAGGTTGAAAGACATCGAAGTGAAGGGCGACGCGTTTTGTATGCCGATGCCGAGGATCCCGGGCTCTGGTCAGGCATCAACCTGCGCAATGTACATACAGTCATGCTCTGTATGCCGGAGCATTCCGCCAAGCTTATGGCCATACAGCAATTACGCACACGAGGCTTTGACGGAAAAATACACACGACTGCCTTGTTTACCGAGGAAGTCGAATCCCTGCGCAACAGGGGCGCCGACCTGGTTTACAATTATTACGAAAGCATCGGCCCGAGTTTCGCCGAAAAGACCCTGCAGGGAATCAAGCCGGCGTCATCATCCCTGACGGACAGCAGTCACCAGTAGCAAGCAGGACATCACGGGCGTGGCTAGCGGGTTCCAGGTGAAGGAATGAACTATAATTAAAATGAGAAAATGCCGACCGGACAGCCGCCAAAAACGCGCTATCAGGCTACAATGAACAACCTAACAGCTGATCCGAAAACAGCTTAAATCAGTTTTTTCAGGTACTTATGGGCTCAGAGAAAATCAAAATTCCGGTAGACCTCCTTGAGCTTGGAATGTATGTCGCCGAGCTCGACAAGCCCTGGATTGAAACACCTTTTATTTTTCAGGGTTTTTTGATCACCAATGATGATGAGCTGGACCAGCTCCATCAGCATTGCAAATACGCCTTTGTCGATCGTGACAAGAGTCAGATAACTATTCCCCAGTCCTTGCTCGATCAAAGTTACCAGGTAAAAACCCTGCCCGAATATCCAGAGCAGGGTTCAGCCCCCTATCAGGTAAGGTTTGAAGACGAATTCCCGAGAGCCAAACGTGACTATGAAGATATACAAACGCAGCTGAAAGCTTTGTTCAGAGATGTGCGAATTGGCCGGGTTATCAAGACGCCCGAGGTCAGAAAGTACGTGCAACAAATTACCGATAGCATTACCAGAAATCCCGATGCCATGATGCTGATGACCAACCTGAAGGCAATTGATGAATACCTGGTTATTCATGCCATGAATGTCTGCATCATGACACTCGTTTTCGCCCGCTTTCTCGGTTTTAAACCGGATAAAATGCAGGAACTTGGCATGGGCGCACTGTTGCACGATATCGGTGAAATACGGCTACCTCAGGAGATCCTTAATAAACCCGGGGATCTGTCACCAGAAGAACATGCGACCGTACAAAAACATACAGCATATGGTGTTTCAATATTGAGTCAAGCTGAGAATGTCTCTGACATTGTTCTCGACATAGTCATGCACCATCATGAACGTGTCAATCGCTCGGGATACCCGGAAAAGCTGTCCGGGCAGGAAATAAGCCAGTTTGCGAAAATTGTCGGCATTGTTGATGTCTATGATTCATTAACCAGTCCAACCCCTTATCGCAGCTATATGACAAACAATGCCGCTTTAAAAAGTATGTATGACTGGCGAGGCACCCTGTTCGATGAAACGCTTGTAGAGAAATTCATAAAATGCCTGGGAGTCTACCCAATCGGCAGTACGCTGGAGCTTAACAGCGGAGAAATCGGCATAGTCATCTCCACCTCTCCCCAGAGCAGACTCCTCCCAACCTTACTGCTGGTTAAAGATGCAGCGAATAAATTCTATGATCCACCCAAAATTATCAATCTGAGTCAATTCAAGGATGAAGAAGAAAACCTGTACGAAATCAGGAATATTGTCCGTCCTGAAAAATATGACGTGGATCTCAAACGCTATATATTAAGAGAAATACGCCTCTAGTTATTATAACTCATACAACTCACTATCAGTGATAGCGCCATAAACATGCACAGCCTCAGATTTTCCGCGAATTTTCTGAAACCCGAGGTCAACAAATTTTGTCTTGAGCTCAGAGGACAGCAATTCATACGCATCATCAGAGATAATAACTCTATAGCCGAGTCGTTTACTTAAACCATCCAGCCGACTTGCGGTATTCACCACATCCCCGATAAAGGTGTACTCATAGCGATCCGCTGAACCGATAGTACCTGCAACAGCATAGCCGGTATGAATTCCGATACCGATATCAAAAGCATCAGCATCGCCGAGGCGGATCGTCTTGGTGTGCGTAATAATATGAAAGGCCGCCTGGATTGCATCCTGGATCGCATCTTCCTTGTCGCCCGAACCAAAGACTCCCAGTATCGCATCCCCCATGAATTTGTTGACCAGGCCATTATGCGTCGAGACAAGATCAGATATCTTGGAGAAAAAGGCGTTGAGAAAACGAATCACCTGATCCGGTGGTGTGGTTTCAACAAAGCTGGTAAAACGGCGCAGATCACAAAACAGAATGGCAACCTCATATTTTTGCCCCTGTTTCAACATTGCCGCATCATCAGCCAGTAACCTTCGCATAATATCCGGGCTGACTATTCGCTCCAGTACGCTGGTGATTTTCTGCTTTTCTTTCAACTCTTCAAGCATTTTATTCGTATTTTGCGCAATCAAGGCGAACTCATCCTTACTCATTATTGGAACATAAGAGTCCAGATCACCTTTTTGTATATTCTGTAATGCCTTGATTTGTGTATCGAGGAGGTATTTCTGGTTTTGCGAGTATGTATATGCCACTCTCATGGAGAAACCAATAATCACCATAGTCATCAAGATGATGTCATAGAGAAAGATGATCTGGATGTCACTGCGTTCAGGTCCGGAATCGGCCAGCAGATAATACACGACCGAATGCGCGGAAAAATACATGGCAACCACGGTTATCAGTATTGTGGTGAGAATAAACAGGCGTAACCTGCCTGAACTTGACGTGGTCGACATGCTATTTGCATAGATATAACGGCGTTCATAATAGCAACGCCGTTCGGTATTTAACGCATTGTCTGCAGCGACAAAATAGCCATATACCAGACAACCGAGCAGAAACTTGACTGCCGGAATTTCCTCTTCAGGTAAAAAATACCCAACAATGAGGAAATACCCAATCAGGCCAGCAAGCAGATAAAGTCCTAAACTGATCAGAAACTCTTTATTCACAATCTCCAGGTTTGGATCCTGGATAAAGAACCATTTATCAATGATATAACGAATCATCACAATCAGGAAAAATGACAACAGGGTCACGCTAATCAGCGCCTTGCCAGAGGTATCCATGGCAGTGACATGCCCGCGGCTGTAAACAAATACCACCAGGGCACCCAGCATAAAATAGAGGTACTGGAGACGACGAGCTGGCAACCAGGGTTGCCCGGTTAATCGATTCTGGAATGCTGCTGTTTTTGTAAAAACTGCCATCATTTCCCTTTTAAACTGTTGGGAATTGGATACCTCGGTACACCCGAGAGACATTATATGCATGATTTTACAAGGTATTCTAGCAGGCTGATGCCATACAACCGAAGTAGCATGAAAAGCGTTTACTCCAAGCTGGTCACTTTAACCCCAATATAATAGCTAACATATTGATCATAATGGATTATAAGCGACTACTAAAATAGATTAATCTGCAGGGTACGACAATTCAATTGTCTTTTATCCACTGATAAAGCCTTGTTGTGAAACTAGATTTCATCACCGAAAGCACCCTCGCCACTAATTGACAATTGGATTGGCAAATTGCCACTTTGGTGGCTGTGGAACAGAGGTGGGGACATCGGCCTGAATCAGCCTGGCACTCTGGATCTGCCTGTCTCATGTGCACTATGCCATACATGTAGATCGTCGAGAAATTTGTCATTGTGAAAGAGTACAAACTACCAACAGAGCTGAGCCGCTTTACTTCTGTATTCGGAGAAATTTATGGTTAACATTCCTTTAAAACCAACCTAAATGTTAACCGCATAATCAGATAAACGACCAGCAGCTCCAATTATACATCAGATACAAAATAACGTTTTTTCATGGCTATTATTGTTATTATTGGTCGCTCTAATTTAATGATTTACTCAAAAGCTGGTTATATACATCCATAGCCTTTTGATAGGTATTAGCTACATTTTCTTTATTATTTGAAGGAGCGATTTTGTGTTTAAATGAATATAGTAAATTTGGATCAATACTTATATAGCTTGCCAATACTTCGAATGCTTTTTCCGGGTTCTCACACAATCCATCATAATTAAAAAAAACGACATCATCTCCGTGGTTCTTCAGCAAAAAATCATATATTGACGCCCAATACCGCAACCAATATTTTATTGAATGCAATTCATCTTTTTTGGCAGTACCATCTTCTATTTCCATTGGCTTGTAATTTAGACCAAATTCGAAGTGACCGAGCCAATTCATATATTTTAATGCAAACTTGTCCTGTCGATGTATTCTTACAAATCTCCGGTGTTGCCTAAGCAATGACGCCGCATGGTCTTCTGGATTTCTAAATGGCACGATAAAGCGACCATTAGGGAAAACTTTAAGCAAGCTCGATATACGGAGAATATTGTTGTTATTTTTAGCGAGATAACGACAGGAGGAATTTTCTTTTATGGATAGGAAACTAGCTATATACTTTTTATAAAAATAAAGAACCTCATCATTAACGACGTGCTTTCTGAGTCTATCGTTATCGATATATTTTTCATTCGAGAAAGTTAGCCAAAATACCTCTTCAAATGCCTCAGGACTATCATAACCCACTTGCAGGTTATCACCGTGCTTTCTTTCAGCCAAACCAGAAACCTTCTGAAACCCAGTTGAGAAGTGAGACCACAAATTTGGCGCAAGGACGAAGGGCATATTTCGATAAGTTAATGATGCAAATAACCCTGTTGAATACAACGCTTCTAGCAGAATCGTCGTGCCTGCTCTTGCCAGACCAAGTATATACACAGGCTCATCGACCCCTGAATTAGCGCAGTTATTTTTATTAGTTAATAAATCTACCTCCAGCGAGGTACGACGAACAATATTGCTCCCAAGAGCTAATTGATGCAAAAATCGAGCTATTGCACCATATTCATCGATTTTCATTTCCTAGTTGTCCGTACAAGGGCCATATAAAATCCGGTGATAACATACAGAAATTGCAGTTCCCAACTATAAATACGCTCCATGACAGCATTAAGATCTGCACGAAATAACAGCTCAATTGCGAAGAATACAATAAAAACTACAATTAATAAAAGTATAATGTAGGCAAGCAAGCGCATTGTCTCTATAAAGACTATTTGCGCATAATACGGAATCATCTTTTCTTTCCAGTGATCGGATATCTTTCTGGAGCGCAAAACAATCATAGATTGCTTCACTCCTACTGTTAACTTTAAAATATTCTCGCGAAAAGATATTTTTTTATACAAAAAAAAGACTGGCAACAGGCTAAATATAACAGCAAAGATATCAATCAATATACTAATCGTTATTTCCTTTAGCATCTGAACTAACTGTAACTGATTTGCGAATATACCTCTTATATAAACGCTTGATTGGATACCAGAATATCCCGACCAGGGCGAGCATTATGGATAATAAGATACCGACGATAACGCCAAGAGCGCCTAACCCCAACCCTGGACCCACATAAGCATATGCAGAATTTATATTCAATACGTTTAATAGTACCCCCAGTACAATTAATCGCCACATTGTGGTAGCTCCTTGAAATAATCCAATTCGAGGTAGCGTGCTTCTGAAACTACCAACGCGCCATGTTCTTCATCATATATATTATGAAAATCAAAGACCACTCGGCCCTGTTCATCGACCTCAAAAACACGCCCTTGCTGTGAAGATGTTATCAATACATTACCATTAGGAAGTAATTGATGTTTGCCTCTCATCCAGGTGTAAAAATCATATTCACTTCCATCAACGATTATTTTGCTTTTCATTGTACGGGGATTTAACTCGATAATATTGGAATATCCACGGTGCATATTGTTATTTAATATAGTAATTGTTCCACGATCATTCCAGTCCGGATCGTGTTGCCGTCGTGTTAATCCCTGACGCCACCATTTAACTTTCAATGTTTTTGGATCGATCACAAATATCAAGTTAATTGAACGCATACTTATTAATAAATCGTTCATATTAAATTGTGGATAGCTCTTAGCAAGTTCTTTTGGCAAGGGCTCAATATCATTCTGATGAAAAGGATCGTGCGCCCATTCAAAATATTCGCTTCTATCAACTTGCCGAATACCGAGAATATCTATATTTTTATTGCGCCTAACAATATCTTGAATACTTGATCTGCTTATCACATTTCCATCTTCTGTACTCATTTTAAGCAACTGATTTCCATACTGACTATCCGGATCAGTATTTCCCCAAACCCAGAACATTGTTTGATCATATAAATCAATAGAGTGATGGAAACCACCTGGGATTTGCCAAACTACTTTTCCACAATAATCATACTTTGTGATTGACGAACCACCGTCATAGGAAACGACAATTGAACCATCATTTAATATCTCAAATCCATGTGGAAATACATTTGTGTCGGGCTTATGTTTCCATGGAACTTCTTCCTGTGTGATTTTCCAGTATCGTTGCACATTTCCATCTTTATCCAGTAATAAAGCACCGTGAAGCTTGTCACTAAAATCAAATACACCAAATATTACTCGATAACCTTGTTGTGCATTCTCATCTAGATAGACTAATGGTGAGTTCCTTTTTGTTCTAAGAGGAAGGTCTTGTAGATTTATATATTTAGTTATTGGGTAGGCTTTTTCGGAAGGCTCTACAAAATACCGTGCAGGGAGGACTCCTGCATCATTAATAATTTTTTGCTTCAGAGTCGTTGTTTCTTCCGGGTGTCCTAAAACAAATTCAGAGAGCTCCTTGAGCTGTGGATACGGCCACAAGCTCGACAACACAGAAAGCACTCCATAAAAATAGACCAGTATCCCTAATATCCAGCTCAGGGCAACAATTCGAATTTTGGTATCTTTAGTTAGGCTCATGGAAATATTATTCTTTTTGACACTTTAGGCCATTTACTTAATACAAAACTTTACAAGTTAGTAAGATATCTTGACACAATGATTAATGTAAACCTCCTTATTAATATCTCATATATCCATACATTATTTAAGGTCATATTTACAAAAGAGTACAATTTTCACTGCAATTAAAATCTTATCCCTGGGAAGTCAATGCCTAACATATCTCTACAATCCGGAATCGAAAGCTACTCGTTAGTGACCACATATAGTTTCCACGGCTAGAACTTAAACCTTATCCCAGTACATTAACGCTGCTGTTAAGTAGCGTCGGCTGAAGTAGTCGTGTTTTTGTCTACTATAGCTCGACCCTCGAAAATAGGGAGGTTGCCCTGACACAGGAAGTGTAGGTTACGGATAATGAACGCGGTAGTGTTCTTTGCGCAACAATGAACCTCGAATAGGTTCCAGGGATAACGCCTGAAAAAAGCGATCAGACATAGAAAAAAGCCCCGTCATCTTTCGATAACGGGGCTTTAAATTAAAGCCTGGCGGTGACCTACTTTCACATGGGGAGACCCCACACTATCATCGGCGCTGAAGCGTTTCACT
>JAWOIF010000102.1:0-27276 GCA_046484805.1 Bacteroidales bacterium | reverse complement strand
TTAAAATATAATTGGCTCTGAAATGTTCCACCTGTCTGCCATCAATATAAGCCTTCCATCCTGCCGGGTAGTATATCTCAGAAAACAGTGCTACCCGGTCAGATGATGCTGATGATTTGTATATCAGTTCATTCGCCTTGTAAGAGGTAAGGTAAATCGCTTCTTCATCTTTCTGCTCAGGTATCTCAATGATATTGACATGCTCTCTGAACTGTTCTTTAATAAGTGCTTCATGACTCCCAATAAGAGGAAGCAGTCTTAACTCCTCATTGGAGCTTTGAACCCAGGTAATCTTTTTAGCAAACCATGCATTCCCCAGTGCATAGGGGTTGATTAACGGAGCTGCCTCGGGATTGTATATGATATATTTGGTATTCAGCATATTGAGAGAAGACAGGCTGGCCATGGCAGGCTCTATATCTGCTTCCGTCCGGGCTGCACTCAGCGCCCCTGTGAAAGCCGAGAGTTCTCTCACCATAACAGAATCGATAAGCTCCTGGTAGCGGCGAAGTTTAGCACCATGGTACCCTCCAACGGAATGGTGGTAATATGATGTAGTAGCATCATTAAAGGTGCTGACGCTCAGGTTCAATACTCTGTTGATACCGGGGTCGGCAATTATTGCTTCGTCAGCCCTGGTGGGAGAGAAGCTTCTGTTAAACTGCGATGCATGTACAAACTTGTCATTATTCATGTACCTTTTATTCACCGGCCACATGTCGGCGAGGATCAGAATTATCAGTGCCGGGATCAGCATTTTAAGCTTCAACTTATCTTTAATAAAGAAGTAGATCATGGAGGCAGCCATAAGGGCAAACACCAGCGATCTGAATGCATCGGCGCGAACAAGTTCCTTCCTGTCTGCAATCATAGCCGAGCTGAGCCATGCAGGCAGTTGCCCGCCCTGTTCGTAAGGTGAAAGGAAGGAGCCTGATATTCCGGGGAACAGTATAAAAAGCATCAGCAGTCCGCCGATCACTATTGTTGCTCGCTTAAGCCCTTTAATGATCTCGCTGGCAGTTACTCTCCCTGTGATTATTGAATCAAGGGCCAGAAATCCGATCAGAGGAATGCAGAACTCAGCTATTACGAGAGTCATACTCACGGCCCTGAACTTATTATAACCCGGTACAACATTCATAAAGAACTCAGTGAACCAGAGGAGGTTTTTACCCCAGGCAAGCAGTAAGGATAGTATTGTCGCTGCCAGCAGCCACCATTTATCCGGACCTTTCAGAATGAACAGGCCCAGTACAAAGAGGAAGAACACTATTGCGCCTACATAGACCGGCCCGTCCGTACCGGGCTGGGTTCCCCAGTATTTAGGCAAACCGCTGATATATTCGAGCGAATTGTTTTGCCGCAATGCCTTGTATGTTCTGGAGTCATTTGAGAAAGGCTTGCTTGCACCCCCTTTGAAGCCCGGGATCAGGAGGGTCATGGTTTCGTCTATACCGTAACTCCATTGCGTAGCGTAATTAATATCCAGTCCATCGGTCTTCTTTCCCCGGGGCATCTCCAGTTCCGACTTCCCGCGCATTGAGTATTTACTGTACTCATAAGTGGTAAGCATGTTGCCGAAGTTAACGCTGACAGCAATTATTACCGGGATAATCAGTATACCGGTGGTTTTCATGAACTGTAATATTCTCTTTTCCCTGATACTGAAAATCAACTCAGTAGCGCCGAATAAAGCGACGGCAAGCAGGGCATAATAGGTAATCTGAATATGATTGGCGATTAATTCCAGAGAAAGAAACCATGCCAGGAATATAGCCCCCGCAACTGCATTCCGGCGGTAGGAATATACAATGCTGCCTATCAGCGGGGCCATATATGCTATTGCAAATGCCTTTGTATTATGGCCGGCTCCCAGTATTATAAACAGGTACGATGATAGAGAGTATGCTATCGCACCGGCCCCTGCAATCCATGGGTTCAGTCCGTAAAACAGCAGCAGCACGTAGAAACCCACCATGGTAAGGAATATGGCAGCAACCGGTATTTTGAATATCTTGAGCGTCCTGTCGATCTTTTCTATCAGATTGCCCGGGTAGAGTGTCGATATCAGGTAAGCCGGCATTCCGCTGAACATTGAATTTGTCCATAGCGGTTCCTCTCCATATTTCTCCCTGTGGTCGTTGATCTCCCGGGCAGAGGAGATGTATACGGTATTATCGTTGGTTTTGAGTTTTTTCCCTTCCAGGACAGGGTAAAAGTAGACTACGCTTATAAGAAGGAAGAGAGTTATGTTAATGATATGGGGGAGGTAATTCGACCTGAAACCTGTTATCTGCATGGTATCGAGCTTTTTTGATATATTTGTAAGCGACAAATTTATTCTTTTTTGACGACAAACCCCATGGGTATTATACAAAAGCAGACCTTAAAAGGCACCGTATACTCATACATCGGGGTTGTAATCGGGTTCCTGAACATGGGAATCCTATATCCGCGGATATTTACGGCAGAGGAAATCGGACTTACCCAGGTTATGCTGTCGATAGCCACCATACTCTCGCAGCTTGGCAATCTGGGTTTTGGTGACATGTCGAACAGAATATTTCCGTGGTTCCGTGAAAAGCTTTCGGGGAACCGGGGGTTTTTGGGCCTGGGCCTGATCATTACACTGACAGGAACTATAATTGTTACTGCATTGCTGGTATTAAATCTTGATAATGTAGTATACTCTTCTGCTGAAAGAACATCTCTGCTTGATGACTATTCAGGATTTCTCCCTCTTTTGCTGGTACTTACAATCTGGTTCACTTTCTTCGATAATTATGTCAGGATACTCTACAACGCTGTTCTTGGCACTTTTCTCAGAGACCTTCTGTACAGGGTTCTGAACCTTATTCTTATTGGGCTCTATTACTTCCGGCTAATCGATTTTGATGGATTTATTTTGCTTTTTGTCCTGAGTCAGGGTTTACCCCAGATCATAATCCTGATAATATGGATGTCAAGGAACAACGAGCTGGTAATCGGGAACTTCCGGCTGTATATTGACAGAAAAATGGCTAAGCAACTTGCCAGCCTTAGCATTTATGGATTGATTACAAGCATTAGTGGAATAACCGTTGCCAACATAGACAAGTATATGATCAATTTCCATCTGGGTCTCGATCAGGCCGGCATCTATGCAATTTCATTCTATTTTGCCACCATAATACTGATACCGGGGAAATCACTTGGCAAGATTGCAGCACCGGTTATTGCTGACGCCTGGAAGCGCGAGGATCTTAAAACAGTTTCTGACATATATGCCAGGAGTTGCATCAACCAGACTGCAATAGGAGTATTGATGGTAATTGGTATTATAGCGAACCTGCACAATATTTACCGGATATTGCCTGAGTCCTATGCAGGAGGAGAGTGGATCATCATTCTTATAAGCCTGGCTAATTTCATATTCATAGCCACCGGAGCAAGTATTTATGTGTTGGGTACTTCAAGCTATTACAGGCTTCAAACATGGCTTATGCTTCTTATGATAATACTGGTTCTTGCAACCAACTATCTTTTAATACCTGTTATGGGAATTGTGGGTGCCGCCCTTGCATCCTTTATTTCAGTAGTTATTATCTCTGCATTAAGGGTTTATATAATATGGTTGAAAATCGGATTATGGCCCTTCAGGGCACGTAACCTTGCCCTAATTGGAATCGGGCTGGCCATATACCTTTTGTCTCTTCTGATTCCAAGGCTGGTGCTGATTGCCGATATTGCGGTTCGCAGCTCTTTCATTACTCTGCTGTTTCTCGGGGCTGTGTATTTCTTAAACCTGTCCCGGGAGATTAAGGATATGATTGATAATGTCATTAATATGATCAGGAAGAAATAGCCCGGAGTACTGCATCCACCCGATTTCTGTTCGCGGAGCACGTACACCTGAATCAGATCAATTCTGACAGTTTTTCTGCACCATCTTTCCTTGAGAATTCTTCCGGGAGATATTCCCTGTCGGGGATTCTGCCTGCAATTGCCTCTTCCAGAAATTCCCTTAGTGCTTCATGATCGTTGTAGCCGGCTGCCACTCCATTACCGAGGCCGGAGACTATTGATGCTGCATCTCCGTCGACTGGTCCGATGCAGATTACCGGTTTACCGGTTGCGATGTATTCAAACAGTTTTCCGGTAATGATCACTCTGCTGCTCTTATGTTCGGGAATCAGCAACAGAAGCACAGAGGATATAAGCATCTCTCTTATTGCATCAGGATGACTGCAGTAGTCATGAAATTCAACCCTTGCGGACGGCAGGCAGATCCTGAGCAATTCCCTTTGCTTCCCCGAGACATATCCTGTAAACCTTAACCGGTATACTTTGCCGTTGTTTTCAAGTTCCCTGAGCGCTGCAATTAAACCAGTAAGGTTGTATGAATCTGATAATGTGCCGGTATAGGATATTGTAAAAACCCGTGGTTTTTGAGGAGTTAGTCCGGTAAAATCAGCGGGGTCATACCCGTTTCTTATCACTGATATCTTTCCGGAAACGGAAGAGTGTTTCCCTGAGAAGAGTTCCGACAGTGAGTCGCCTACAGTAATAATATGGTCGGCACCGGCAATTACTTTTACTTCGAGACGCTTATCCAGCATCTTTGCCGGAAGAGAGGGATAGAACTCCCTGTAATAGTAGATGTCGGTCCACGGATCACGCAGGTCGGCAATCCAGTTAATCTCTGGATATCTGTTTTTGAGCTTTAGCCCGATCAGCTGGGTTGAATGTGGCGGGCTTGTGGTGATAACAGTATTAATTCCGTAAATATCAATAATTTCGACAGCCTTTCTGAAAGCATAACGGTTCCATCCCCTTCTGGGATCGGGGATGAAGAAGTTTCCTCTTATGAAACGGGCGACTTTTTCCCTGAATGAGTTTTTTCCCTCCTTTGCAAAACCGGCTGAGGAGAGGACCGTTTTATTTCGGCTTAGTAATCGGAAATAATCAGTGGCTCTTGTTTTAAATACTTTCAATCCGGCAGGAATATCCCTTTCAAGAGAGATGTCTGTTGCCGGATAGGTGGCATAGCTTTGGTCTACGGTAAGGATATAGGGTTCAATTTCAAACTCCGTGAGGTACCGGGCCATCTTAAGCCACCTCTGTACACCTGCTCCCCCGCCGGGCGGCCAGTAATATGTTATTATCAGGGCTTTTTTCACCCGTTAAAGATAATTATATGGTTATTCCTGAAGCCTTCTTAGCAAAGCCGGGATGCTCACCTTTTCTGAAATAATGTCATTCAGGGCTGTTATATTGACCCTTTCCTGCAACATGGTGTCTCGATACCTTATTGTAACGGTATGATCTTCCCTGGTTTGATGGTCGATGGTGATACAGTAGGGAGTTCCTATTGCATCCTGTCTGCGGTATCGACGACCGATCGAATCCTTATCGTCATACTGGCAGTTAAAGCTGAATTTAAGGTCAGCAACCACCTTCTCTGCAATTTCAGGCAAGCCATCTTTTTTTACCAGGGGAAAAACAGCAAGTTTGACAGGCGCGAGCACTGCCGGCAGCCTCATCACAATTCTCATATCTTTGGCGCCATCTTCCTTAATAAGTTCTTCCTCTTCATAGGCTGCAGTTATTACCTGCAGGAACATCCTGTCGAGACCTATTGATGTTTCAACAACATAGGGAACATACGACTCACCAGTTTCACTGTCGAAGTACTGCAACTTTTTGCCGCTGAGTTCCTGATGCTGCCTCAGATCAAAATCAGTTCGGGAGTGTATTCCTTCAACCTCCTTGAACCCGAACGGGAACCTGAACTCTATATCGCTGGCAGCGTTGGCATAGTGGGCGAGCTTGTCATGGTCGTGGAAACGATAGTAATCATTACCGAAACCGAGAGCTAGATGCCACTTCATCCGGATGTCCTTCCAGTGGTTATACCATTCCATTTCGGTTCCTGGCTTAACGAAGAACTGCATTTCCATTTGTTCGAATTCCCTCATCCGGAATATGAACTGACGGGCCACGATTTCATTTCTGAAGGCTTTCCCTGTCTGGGCTATACCGAAAGGTATCTTCAGCCTTCCTGTCTTTTGTACATTCAGGAAGTTTACAAATATGCCCTGTGCAGTTTCAGGCCGGAGATAGATTTTGGATGCGCCTTCAGCTGTTGATCCTATCTCGGTTGAAAACATAAGGTTGAATTGCCTTGCCTCTGTCCAGTTGCGGGTTCCTGAAACAGGACAGGCGATCTCATTGTCAATAATGATCTGTCTTAACTCCTGTAGATTACCAGAGTTCATGGCATCAGCAAATCTTTTGTTCAGGGCGTCAATCTTCTCCTGGTAATCCATTACCCTTTGATTGGTTTTCCTGAACATCTCCTCATCGAAGGTGTCTCCAAAACGTTTTCCGGCCTTCTCAACCTCCTTGTCTATCTTATCCTCTATCTTTGCTATATTGTCTTCGATCAGCACATCGGCCCGGTACCTCTTCTTTGAGTCCTTGTTGTCGATAAGCGGATCATTAAATGCATCAACATGACCCGAAGCCTTCCATACATCGGGATGCATGAAGATCGCAGAATCAAGACCCACTATATTATCATGCAGCAATACCATGCTGTCCCACCAGTATTTCCTGATGTTGTTTTTTAGTTCAACACCATATTGCCCGTAGTCATATACAGCGCTTAGTCCGTCGTAAATCTCGCTTGACTGAAACACATATCCATACTCCTTGCAATGAGCTACAAGCTTTTTGAAATCATCAGTCCGGGCCATATTGTATTACTTTTTTGTCTGGTTGGCAAAAGTAAGCAAAAACTACTGTTTAACAATCGCACCGGTTGAAATGGCAAGGGGTTAACGAATCAATTTTATATATTTGTTTTTTTATCATAATGAGATTAAGAACTGACTTTCTAATAATTGGCAGCGGGATTGCCGGATTATCGTTTGCCCTGAAGGCTGCGGCCCACGGCAAGGTAGCTGTTGTAACCAAATCTACAATTGAGGAGACAAACACCCGGTATGCCCAGGGAGGTATTGCTGCAGTGATGTATGAGCCCGACACATTTGAAAAGCATGTCAGGGACACCATTATTGCCGGTGACGGGTTTTGCAATGAGGAGGTGGTGAGAATGGTTGTCTCAGAGGCGCCGGCAAGGATAGATGAATTGGTTGTGGCTGGAGCGGAATTTGACAGAAAGCCCGACGGCACTTTCGACCTGGGCCGTGAAGGAGCCCATTCTGAATACCGCATTCTGCATCACAAGGACAACACCGGCGAAATGATACAACAAACGCTGGTGAGCAACGCGCGTAGCCATCCCAACATCACCATATATGAAAACCACTTTGCAATAGAGATACTTACCCAGCATCACCTTGGGGAAAAGAACATAACCAGGGCAAGAAATGACATACAGTGCTATGGTGCGTATGTGGCAGATCTGAGTACAAACAGGGTAATTACATTTCTGGCTCCTGTAACTGTGATTGCAACAGGAGGTGCCGGAAGTGTCTACCAGACAACCACCAATCCTGAAATAGCCACAGGTGATGGCATAGCTATGGTCTACAGGGCCAAGGGTGTTATTGAGAATATGGAGTTTGTGCAATTTCATCCCACATCACTCTATGATCCGGGAAGGAGACCACAGTTTCTGATCACTGAGGCATTGAGAGGTTTCGGGGCTGTTCTGAGGAACAGTTCAGGGGAGAAGTTTATGAACAGGTATGATTCAAGAGGTAGTCTCGCTTCGCGCGATGTTGTGGCCAGGGCAATAGACAACGAAATGAAGACCCGGGGAGATGACTTTGTGTATCTTGACAGCACCCATCTTGACCCGGAAAAACTGAAGGAGCATTTCCCGAATATAAATGAACACTGCCTGAGTATCGGAATTGACATAACCCGTGAGATGATTCCGGTCGTGCCTGCAGCACATTATCTGTGTGGTGGGATTAAGGTTGACATGGACGGACGTTCATCGATTGACAGGCTTTATGCTCTTGGTGAATGCTCTTCCACAGGTTTGCACGGAGCAAACCGTCTTGCCAGTAATTCACTTATGGAGGCTGTTGTCTTTGCTCACCGGTCGGCAACCGATGCCATAGCAAGATTTGGGTCAATACCAATTGAGGAGGATATCCCTGACTGGGATTATGAGGGAACCAGCCATAATGAGGAGATGATTCTTATAACTCAGAGCTACAGGGAGGTACAATCAATAATGAGCAATTATGTGGGTATTGTACGGTCAGACTTAAGGTTGAAGAGGGCCCTTGCCAGACTTGAAATACTTTACCAAGAGAGTGAAGACCTTTATAAAAGGTCATACATCTCTGCCCGTCTCTGCGAACTGAGAAACATGATAAATGTCGGCTACCTGATAATTAAAATGGCCAGCCACAGGCATCAGAGCATTGGATTGCATTACTCTATTGACTACCCCAGAAAAAAGGGATCTGAGTTCTAATATTTATGTCATGAATCATCTTCAAGCTTCCTTTCAGGGCAAAAATCAATTCTGGCGATATCTTGTAATGATAGTTGCCCTGATTCTGGCTGCCAATACCATAGGTGCTCTTCCTATGCTCTTCTTCTATTTTAAGGCAATGCTCACTAATCCGTCTGTATCGGCAGAGATAGCAAAGAATCCAGCCGATCTTACTGTATTGGGAGTGGGCCCTGTCACCGCTCTGGTGCTGATGCTTGTGCCCTTCCTGGCGGTTTTTTTTGCATACGCATTACTGATTAAACCTCTGAATGAAAGAAGTTTTCTGCAGACCATCAGTGGTGCCGGTTCATTCAGGTGGGGAAGATGCATCTCCGGGACATTTTTTTGGGCTCTGATTTCGGCTTTTTATCTCGTTTTCTTTATAGGCCTTGAGCCCGACAATTTCAGGCTTAATAATACAGGTTCATCATTAATTCCCCTTATCCTGGTTACAATGGCGCTGATACCTTTCCAGGCAGGCTCAGAAGAGATTATTATGAGGGGTTACCTGTTCCAGGGTTTCTACCGGCTTCTTCCCCGGAAATGGTTCCCGCTGATCATGACCTCTGTTGTTTTCGGGTTGTTGCATGCCTTTAACCCTGAGGTTAAGGACTTCGGATTTATGACCATGATGCCTCATTATATCCTTTTCGGTCTGGTATTTGGCATCACTACAATTCTTGATGACGGCGCTGAAATAGCTATCGGCGCCCACACCGCCAACAACATATTTCTTTCTATTATGCTCACTCACAAATCTTCGGCATTGCAGACACCGGCGGTATACGAGCAGATCAACGTATACCCGTGGATAGAGTTTACGGGTTTGCTTGTAATGTCGATCCTTTTCCTGGCTGTTCTCGGTCGAAAATACAGGTGGAACCCACGGTTCCTCGTTTGATAATATATATTTCGGAACACCGCAAGTTTTAGGGAGCTTAGTTGTCTAAAACCTGTAACAGAGTTTCTGCAAAAGACAGAGTGTTGGCAGACAATAGTAAATATAGTACTGATTATAAGCTTCTTGCCGGATTGCAGTCTGGTGACAGGGAGGCCTACAAACTGCTTGTGGAGAAGTACCACGTGAAGGTTATCAGAACCTGTACCGGCTTTGTCCATTCCGCCGCTGATGCAGAAGATATTGCCCAGGAGGTATTTATTGAGGTGTTCAGGTCGGTAGATCGTTTCCGGGGAGACTCGGCTCTTTCAACCTGGATTTACCGGATTGCGGTCAATAAATCACTTAATTTTCTTAGAAGCGCTGCCCGAAGAAAGGTTTTTTCATTTTTAACTGGTC
The DNA here is from genome assembly GCA_046484805.1 of Bacteroidales bacterium. Lineage (GTDB taxonomy): Bacteria > Bacteroidota > Bacteroidia > Bacteroidales > VadinHA17 > SLNP01. Next base: position 17,521 of record JAWOIF010000102.1, on the reverse strand, counting down.
ATGATGACAGAAATTCTACCGCGAGCATACAGGAACCGGCTTCTCAGGAAAGCAATCCGGAAGAGGCACTTATGAGGGGCGATCAAGCCAGGACTCTGGAAAAGGCATTGGCTTCCCTGCCGGGGAAACAACGCACCGCTTTTGTTTTGAATAAGTATGAAGATTTGGCATATAAGGAGATATCTGAAATTATGGATATATCGATAGGGTCTGTTGAGTCGCTGATATTCAGGGCAAAACAGAATCTACAGAAGAGACTTTATGATTTTTATAATAAAAATATGAGATGAACGCAAGTTTTTTAAAACGGAGATGTCTAAAGAGTAAAACCGCACACAAAATGAAATGCAACAAGTTAAATATCGATCTTTTCAGTTACGCAGAGGGAACTCTCACGGGAGAACAGACTGCTGCTGTGGAGGAGCATCTTGCTGGTTGCATTGCATGCAGAGAGTTGGCAGAAGAGATTAAAGGGGTACTGGCAGTTGTTGAAGCGGAAAAAAAGGTGGAAGAGAATCCGTTCTTCTTCACCAGGGTGGAAGCAAAAATGCTGCGGCCGGTAAAACAACCTGAACTCTCTTTAGTAAGACTGTTGCCTACCATGGTGGCGGTTCTCTTCTTTGTCGGAGGTGTTTTTGCCGGTATTAACATTGGCAGTCTTTATGGAACAGGCGGGGAGTCGTCAGAAAGACTGGTTTACGAGACCAAACAGTTTATTGACGATTTCGGACAAGAGCCCATAGAGTCATATATTATTAATCTTTATCCTGAAAGCGATGACACGAAATAGGTTGCTGATATGGGCGGTGCTGATCCTGCTGGCTGTAAACATAGCAACAGTTATATCGGCGTTGAGATATTCAGGCCGTATAAGGGCGGAAGAGATGGTCAGAAGTGAAGCGATAACCGATGCCAGGGTTATGTTTTTCAGAGACCAGCTTCAACTGGATGACCGGCAGAACAGGGAATTCATTCAGATGAACCGGACATTCAACCAGAGAGCGGGTCGTATGGCGGGAAGGCTCGACATTTTGCGAAGGAGCATGATAGAGGAACTGGCAAAACCTGAGCCTGACATGGTAAAGGTCGAAAACATAACGGGTGAGATAGGATCAATACACAGTAACCTTAAACAGGAAACTGCTGACTATTATCTCAGCCTAAAGAGTGTATGTACCCCTGAACAGCAGGAAAGGCTTAAGGAGATGTTTGTGGTAATGTCTGACCCTGAAAGTGATCTTAACCAGTTGCGCAGAGGACAAATGGGCCCCGGGCAGGCCGGCAGGGGAAGAATGAGAGGTATGGGCAGAGGCCCCGGAGGCAGGTTTTAGTAAAATGAATGAGCATAACTCAGAATATATTGTTTAACTTAATAATTACAGTCATGAAAAAGCTATTTAAAATTAATGTGGTGCTTATATTGCTGCTTCTGGTTACAGGAGGGATGATTTTTGCACAAGGAAGGGGTCGTGTTACTGATCCCGGACAGTATTGCGCTAATATTCCCGGTATTACCGATAAGCAGAAGGCAGAACTCGTTTCCCTGGCAGAAAAGCATCGTGCCGCAATGGACGAACTTCGTGTCCAGAGACAGGGAGCAGCGGATCGTGAGACCTGGTATGCGTCAGGACAGAAGATGAGAGAGGCAACCGATAAGCACAGGTTCGATATAATGAACGTGCTGACTCCTGAGCAGAGACAGATGTTCACTCCGCGCAGTTATGGTAATTATGTTGCTGCCGGAAGAGGTGGTGGCCGCGGTGCCGGCATAGGACCTGGCAGGATGGCCCCTGTATATGGAGGAAGAGGAAGAATGATGGCTCCCGCGATGGGCGGCCGTGGATGGAGAAGGTAACCCGCCGCAACGGACAGAGCGCTCTGAGATATCAGTTTAAGGGAAATCAGAAATCAGATATCAGACAATTGTCTGGTATCTGATTTTTTTTTAAGTACACCTCTATATGTTGCCGGAGTTTGAATATATGGCACTTCTGTCATCACTGCGAAAATCTCCCCACTTCAAGGCAATCTCATTTAACAGAGATCTTACCTCATCAGGTTCGGTAGTGGTCAGAAGTTTAAGCCTTGTCTCCCTGAAGTTTGGTAATCCCTTGAAATAGTTGGAAAGGTGCCGCCGCAGTTCAAATATCGCCCTTTTCCCTTCCTTATGGGCCAGAGAAAGATCGAGGTGATCAAGTGCCCATGAGACTTTTTCATGTGCCGTTGGTTCCGGCAGCAATTCACCGGTGTCAAGGTAATGCCTTATGTCCCTGAATAGCCATGGCCTTCCAACGGCTGCCCGGCCGATCATTATTCCGTCAACGCCATAACGCCTGAACATCTCTGCTGCCCTGACAGGTGAATCAATATCTCCGTTACCGATAACCGGTATTGTTATTTTTGGGTTATTTTTTACTTCGCCAATCAGCCTCCAATCGGCTGTCCCCCTGTATAACTGTGATCTGGTCCTGCCATGCACGGTAAGGGCGCAGATTCCTGTGTCCTGAAGCCTTTCTGCAACATCAACTATTATTCTGCTCTCTTCATCCCAACCCAGGCGTGTCTTAACCGACACCGGCAGTTTAACCGCCTTAACTATTGCAGAGGTCATTTCAATCATCAGGGGAATATTTCGCAGCATGCCCGCACCGGCTCCCCGGTTGGCTATTTTTTTAACCGGACAGCCGAAATTCAGGTCCAATACTTCGGGTCCTGACTCTTCGGCTATCAGTGCTGCCTCAACCATTGCTTCGGTAATATGGCCGTAAAGCTGTATACCAATTGGCCTTTCAGTGTCAAGAATGTCGAGCTTTTTCAGACTTTTTGCGCCATCCCTTATCAATCCGTCTGATGAAATAAACTCAGTATACATAAAGTCGGCACCGAACATTTTGCACATAGCCCTGAAAGAAGGATCGGTAATATCCTCCATCGGAGCCAGTAAAAGAGGTTTTTCCCCCAATATCGCATTGCCCAGTTTCAAAATTGTACCCTCCTGAAAAGTAATTTCCTTAAATTCGCTGCAAAGTTATAAAAATGGCAGAGAAACGATTTCTTGTATTATTCAGAGAGATGAGTCCCGCTGCTCAACTAATCGCCAGCCTTCTCGTTACATTACTTGTCTTTGCCCTCATATATCCACTGTTTCTGCTGGCGGGGTTTCTGGCCGGAATTGACCTCACTGCGTTGCGCACAGTTGCGGGCGGAGGAGTAGCTGAGCCGAATGCGGTAAAGTATCTCCAGGCAGCTCAGCATATATCGCTTTTCATTGTACCGGTACTGGCATGGTCATTTCTTTATGAAGGAACCGTGACCGGTTATACCGGAATAAAGCGCTACCCGCGTTCCGACCATATTATTATCGTTATTCTTATCTCCCTGCTGCTGATACCGGTCAATAGTTACACAGGATATCTGAATTCTCGATTGGCTATGCCTGACTGGCTCCCGGGAGCAGCGGAGTGGATCGTTACCAGAGAAAAGACAGCAATGCATTTGATTTCTGAACTAATGCGTTCCGACAACATTACAGGCCTGGTTATTAATCTCATCATAATTGCTCTTCTTCCTGCTGCCGGAGAGGAGCTTTTTTTCAGAGGAATGCTTCAGAAAATATTTGCCGGATTAATCAGATCACAACATTTTGCCGTATTGATTACAGCCTTTATTTTCAGCTCTCTTCATTTTCAGTTTTTTGGATTCCTTCCCCGCCTTATTCTGGGTGTGGTTTACGGGTATCTCTTTCTATGGAGCGGTTCTGTATGGTTGCCTGCAATAGCTCATTTCATTAACAATGCAATACCTGTCATCTTTTCATATTTTTATGGCTGGGAGCTTGTTATGGAGACGACCACAGCGGTGACCAGCGATATGCCTGCCATTCCGGTAGTCTCAATAATCATTGTGGTGGTTCTGATGTTATATTGCCGAAAGACCCTTCGTGAGGATTTTACCGGATGATCTCGTTTTTCCTGAAGACATAGACCAGCCCGTACTTTTCTGCTTCACTCCTTCTCTCTTCATCGGGCATATCTCTAAGGCTTCCCTCCACTTCATTCCAGATGGTTACTATCAGCTCGTCTGCTTCCTTGCGCATTTCTGCCGTTCTGCCTGCATATTCAGTCGACTTTCTGCTTAAAGTTTTATGAAACCTGTGTGAGTCAAGAAACTGATCATACCATACTTTGACAACAGCTATTGAAGGATTGGTGATTGGGGTAAGGCCTTTTTTCTTTCTGAAATCCTCACCGTCAATAATACGTTTGCCCCATGTTACCAGTTCGTTGTCTGTAGTCAGAGCAGGCATCGTAGCATCTTCGGCAGCGATACCGTAATAGGTACGTGTTTCAGGAGGCAGTTCCCCCCTGAATATTGCCATGTTCATAACCCTTAAGAAGTGAGATAAATAAAGTCTGGCCTTACGTATTATCTCTTGATATTCATAACTCTTGTTGCTTTGTGAGCTCATGGTCTGCCTCTGCAGTCCGATGATGTGTTCAAATTGCGGCAGGAAACCCTGAAGCTTAACCAGTTTCTTTTGTGAGAAGGGCATTCTGAAAGGCGGAACCTCCCGTCCTTTTTCAAGAGCCTTCTGCATTGCTCTTATTCTCGCTGAATCGGTGTTGGGCAATCTACGATAAGGCATGGTTCAGATTGTTGAAAAAGTGTTGATATCTACCTGCGAATATAAACGAAATTTGTTTATATCCTAGTCTATTCGCAAAATAAAAGTGCTGATAATTAAAATATTTCTCAAAAAAATATTGTAAAGTCAAATTGTTAATAAAAGTGTGTTGAAAAGTTAGCGAGATTAACCCGGATTGACCTGGTCTTTTACATCTGTTGGATTCTTGCCTTGGAATACCTATTTTTAAGCCAAAATATTAAAAACGAATAAAACCATCGAATATGTTTAAAGCTGATGTTTACACAAATCGTCGTAAAGGATTGAAAAAGGCCGTTAAGTCAGGACTGGCACTGTTCCCGGGGAATATTGACGCCCCTATGAACTATCCGGCAAATACTTATCACTTCCGGCAGGATAGTGATTTTCTATATTTCTTCGGTCTCGATCTTCAGGGGTTGTACGGAGTGATAGATTTTGATTCGGGTAAGGATTATATCTTTGGAAACGATGTTGATCTTGACGATATCATATGGATGGGGCCTCAGCCTCTGATAAAGGACCTCGCGGCCAAAGCGGGTGTCACCGAAACCGCTCCCGTCTCAAAGCTCGAGTCGTTTATCGGGGAAGCTCTGAGCAAGGGTCGTAAGATCCATTTCCTGCCTCCTTATCGTGGCGATAACAAAATGATGCTTGGTTCACTGCTGAGAGAGAATCCCTGTCAGATGAAGACAAAGGCTTCTGAGGAGCTTATTAAGGCAGTTGTGGCTTTGCGGTCTATAAAGGAACCATGGGAAGTTGAGGAGATAGAGAAGGCTGTTGATATCGCTTATGAAATGCAGGTTACTGCAATGAAGATGTGTAAGCCTGGAGTCGTTGAGCAGGAGATATTCGGAAGAATCGAAGGCATCGCCCTCTCGTTGGGCAGAGGTCCTTCATTCCCAATAATCCTTAGCATTAACGGCCAGACCCTTCACAATCATGCCCATCATAATACCCTCAGGGTTGGAAGGATGATGGTAACTGACTGTGGCGCAGAGACAAATATGTGCTACAGCTCCGATATTACCCGTACCACACCGGTCGGAGGCAAATTCTCACCCAGGCAAAAGGATATTTACGAAATAGTACTCAGGGCTAATGTTGAGGCGATTAAGGCAACCGGTCCGGGTGTATCGAACAGGGATGTGCATTTTCTCGCCTGTCGTGTACTGGCATCCGGATTAAAGGATTTGGGTCTGATGAAGGGAAATGTTGATGAAGCGGTTCAGGCAGGAGCTCATGCTCTGTTTATGCCTCACGGACTCGGCCACATGATGGGCTTTGATGTTCATGACATGGAGGCTCTTGGGGAAAACTATGTTGGTTACAATGATGAAGTAAAGAGGAGTACACAGTTTGGAACAAAGTTCCTCAGGTTTGCACTTCCTTATAAGCCCGGTCATGTATTCACGATTGAGCCAGGTTGCTATTTTATTCCCGAGTTGATTGACAGATGGAAAGCCGATAAGATGCATACAGATTTCATCAATTGGGGTGAGGTGGAAAAATATCGCGATTTCGGCGGAGCCCGCATCGAAGATGATGTTCTGATAACTGAAACCGGACAGAAAGTTCTGGGTAAGCTAATACCTAAAACGGTAGAGGAGATCGAAAAGGTTTGCCAGGAGTAGGGGTTTTATCTCCTCATCTGGCCAGGAAATACGGGCAGGCTCTCATGACCCTCTTCGTCTACTGACTGTACTGCGAAGAAGTAGTTATCTTTTGAATAGGGTATCGTGACCTGTGTGCCGGTAACGAATATCTTTTTCTGCCATAAAGGCATGTATGTTTCCCGCATTAGAATATAATAGCCTGCCGGCTTCCTTCCCTGTTCGGGTTCTTCCCATCCTATGGTGGTGCTATTGCTAAGACCAGACATCCTTATTCCTGCATTTGTCGGTTGATATGGAGCATTTGCAAGATTTGCCACGGTGGCTAAATTGACTCCTGTATTTTTCCTAACATATTCATAGTCTACTCCTTCCGGCAAATCACCATATTGTATGCCATCGACAACCCTTACCACCTGATGTGTTCGGTCGTAATTCTCGTTGTATTCACAGATCCTTACTGCCGTAAAGCCCTGCTGGGCAAAGGGTGTATGGTCTCCACCCCTCCCAAATCTGTCATTTCGGAATATAAGTGTAACGTCAATCTGATCTACATAACGTTCTCCTACTTCTTTGACATACCTGGCCAGTTGTCTGGCCCTGCCATCATTCTCGCCCGATGTATATCGCCTGAGCGATGTCATGGCATCTGTTTCAAAGGCCGGTATACCCTCACTGAAAACTCTTACCCGCGTATTATCGTTCAGCAGGGTTCCACTTGAACCGGAGTTGCCGATCATGTCATTATTCAGTACCGCAATGATATTCCAGTTTTCATCCTTAGCCCTCTTTGCAAGATGGCGTGCGCCAAGAAGTCCCTGCTCTTCTCCTGAGAGCGCAGCGAATTTAATTGTAGCTGAAAATTTGTGACGCGACATAATACGGGCCATTTCAAGTATGGCCGCAACTCCCGATCCATTATCATTCGCCCCCGGGGCAAATGTTGTATTGTCGAGGTCGCGTGCTGCCCTGCTGTCTAAATGGGCAATTATCAGTATAATACGGTCGTCATCGGGGTTTGTCCCTTTGAGTGTGGCTATTACGTTCTTAAGCAGCACCTCGTCAGGTAACCGCTGCTTCTGACCGCCCGTGGTATATTCATCAAACTCCACCATAAGTCTTCCCTCTGAATCAGGGATGTAACTTTCGAATTCTTGTTTTATCCAGTTCCAGGAGGCACCAATCCCTATCTCCTGATGGTCCTGCTGACTGAGGTTATGCCTCGAATGGAAGCTAACCAGCTTCAGGATATTCTGTTCGATTTCCTGAGCTGATATCTGGCCTGCCATTTGATGAATTGCCGGGTCTCTTTTGATGATTGTCTGTGCAGTAGCTAGTTGAATTCCAAAAATTACAACCGCAATAAGAATAAGGTTTCGTTTCATGGGATGCCAGTTTAAAAATTAAAATCAAATATATCAATTAGTGAATAGAGTAATCTATCTTGCTATGTTTAAATGACGATGATTTAAAATCTTTTAACAAATTTTGATAATATGTACAAAAGATGTAATTTTTGAATATGAAATTATTGAATTTGCTTTTATGGGTTACATTATTCAGCGTGTCGATGGCTTTTCTGGAGAGCTCTGTAGTGGTTTACCTGAGGGAGTTAATGTATCCTGAAGGTTTTTCCTTTCCTCTTGCTGAAATTGATGGTCATCTGGCCGTAACTGAGATTATAAGGGAAATATCCACCCTGCTTATGCTTGCAGCGGTTGCTTTTATTGCAGGCAGAACTCTCTCCCGCAGTCTTGCATGGTTTGTATACAGCTTTGCCGTATGGGATATCTTCTATTATATATTTCTGAAGCTGCTAATAGACTGGCCGGCATCACTGCTTGAATGGGATATCCTGTTCCTTCTGCCTGTTACATGGACAGGCCCTGTTCTCACCCCACTCATAGTTTGTATTCTCATGATCAGTCTGGCTGCCGTAATTCTATATTATTCATACATAGGCGTTAATACGAAGCTCAGGGCAATTGAATGGACAATCCTGATTACCGGTGCATTTATCGTAGTTCTATCTTTTACCTGGGATTATTCCGGATATATACTTGAAAATTATTCTATTACGGAAATATGGAATATCCCTGTTGACAGATCGCTTCTGGAATATGCTTACGCCTACATTCCCCGAAGTTTTAACTGGTGGATTTTCACAGCAGGCAACATAGTAATAACTTCCGCTATCATCGTGATATACCGGCGGTTTAAATCTTCAGCACCCTGTAAATGATCTGATGGCTCCCGAAGTCTTTTTCTCTCTACATCAGTATGCTGAATAGTACTCTCTGTTCAGCTTGGCGATATTTGTAAGTTTTATCCCTTTCGGGCACTGTGCCTCGCACGCTCCGGTATTGGAACAGTTTCCGAAACCCAGTTCATCCATTACTGAAACCATTGCCCTAACACGTTCCTTTGCCTCAACCTTACCCTGCGGCAGAAGAGCAAGCTGTGATATCTTTGCTGACAGGAAGAGCATTGCCGAGGCATTTTTGCAGGAAGCAACGCAGGCTCCGCAACCTATGCACGATGCAGCCTCAAAAGCCAGATCTGCATTTTTCCTGTTGCAGGGTGATGCATTAGCCTCAGGAGCTCCACCGGTGTTTATAGAGATAAATCCACCGGCCACCTGTATTTTATCAAGCGGTGCGCGATCAATCATCAGATCCTTTATAACAGGAAATGGTGCTGCCCTGAAAGGCTCTACCGTGATTGTATCACCATCCCTGAAGTACCTCATTGAAAGGTGGCAGGTTGTTATACCGGGCACAGGACTGTGGGGATAGCCGTTGATATACATGCCGCATGAGCCGCAAACACCCTCTCTGCAGTCATGGTCATACGCGACAGGCTCTTTACCCTCTTTGATAAGCTTTGTATTGAGGGCGTCGAGCATTTCAAGAAACGACATTTCGGGCGACACCTCATCAAAATCGTATGTGACAAATTTGCCTTTAGCCTTGCTGTTTTTCTGGCGCCATATGTTAAGTCTGATCTTCATTTCACTGTTTTTTTCGGTTGCTAACAATAAATAGATTACTTATAACTTCTCTCTTTCATCTCCACTTCCACGAATGTGAGCATCTCCTTGTGGAGAGTGTGAGGTTTTCCCTTGTCGTTATATTCCCAGGCGGCAACATAGGCAAAATCCTTGTCGTTACGTTTTGCTTCCCCCTCGGGTGTCTGACTCTCTTCCCTGAAGTGGGCTCCGCATGATTCATTACGATGAAGGGCATCAGTAATCATCAGTTCTGCCAGTTCAAAATAGTCGGCAACCCTGCCTGCCTTTTCCAGTTCCTGATTCACTTCCTCATTTGTGTCAGGAACGTTTACATCCTTCCAGAACTCCTCTTCCAGTTCCCTGACCATCACAAGAGCCTTTTTAAGTCCTTCTTCGTTTCTCGTCATTCCGCAATAATCCCACATTATTCTGCCAAGCCGTTTATGGAATGAAGTAACTGTCTGAGATCCCTTTATTGAAAGCAGGGCGTTAATCCTTTCCATGACAGACTGTTCAGCCTCATCAAACTCTTTAAGGTCGGTTGGTATGCGGGGTGTCCTTATATCGTCAGAGAGAAAATTGGAGATTGTGTTTGGAAGGATAAAGTAGCCGTCACCGGCAGCCTGCATAAGCGAACATGCCCCCAGCCTGTTTGCACCATGGTCTGAGAAATTGGATTCGCCAATCGCGTACAGTCCTGGTATGGTTGTCATAAGTTCATAATCGACCCACAAACCTCCCATCGTATAGTGGCCTGCCGGATAAATATTCATCGGCTCTTCATAGGGGTCAGAACCGGTAATTATACTGTACATCTCAAACAGGTTTCCGTATTTCGCTTCAATGGCTTTCTTGCCCTGCTTTTTAATCGCGTCGCGGAAATCGAGGTTAACTGCCAGTCCGGTCTTGCCCACACCATAGCCTTCATCGCAGCGCTCCTTTGCGGCACGTGAAGCTACGTCGCGGGGAACCAGATTTCCGAATGCAGGATAACGACGTTCGAGGAAATAGTCACGCTCCTCTTCCGGAATATCGCTGGGGGGTCTCTTTTCATCCTTGTTTTTTGGAACCCAGATTCGTCCGTCATTTCTGAGGGACTCGGACATAAGTGTAAGTTTTGCCTGGTAGTCGTTGAGCTGTGGAACACTTGTTGGGTGTATCTGAACGAAGCTGGGATTTGCGAACAGGGCTCCCTTTTTGTGTGCTTTCCATGCCGCAGATGCGTTGGAGTTAACAGCAAGTGTTGACAGATAATAGACTGTTCCGTAGCCGCCGGTGGCCAGTACTACGGCATGCGCCGAGTGCCTTTCTATTTCACCGGTCAACAGGTTCCTGACAATTATACCTCTGGCCTTTCCCTCAATGAGCACCAGTTCAAGCATCTCCCTGCGGGGATACATTTTTACTGTGCCAAGTTTGATCTGTCGGTTAAGCGACGAGTACGCACCCAGCAGACACTGTTGTCCGGTTTGTCCCTTGGCATAAAATGTACGCGATACCTGTACCCCGCCAAATGAACGGTTATCAAGAGTCCCGCCATAATCGCGGGCAAATGGAACACCAATGGCGGTGTAATGGTCAATCACATCATTGCTTACTTCAGCTATCCGGTAAACATTTGCCTCCCTCGCCCTGAAGTCTCCTCCCTTAACCATATCATAGAAAAGGCGGTAGATACTGTCTCCGTCGTTTTTATAGTTCTTTGCTGCATTTATGCCTCCTTGTGCTGCAACAGAGTGAGCCCTTCTCGGACTGTCCTGGTAGCAGAAGTTCTTGACATTGTAGCCCAGCTCTCCCAGTGCTGAGGCTGCTCCTGCTCCTGCGAGCCCGGTTCCAATTACTATTATGTCAAGTTTCTTTTTATTAGCAGCGTTTACGAGCTTCACAGATTGTCTGTAACGGGTCCATTTTTCAGTGATTGGTCCTTCCGGTATTTTGGAATCTATTTTTGTCATGGTTATGTGCTTTTCGGTTCAGGTTATTACTTGAGAATCCATATCACAAAAGGTATGTATGCGAATGCAAGAGGTATTAAGACGGCATATATTAACGCAACGACCCTTACTACTGGGGTCCATATCCTGTGATTCAGTCCCAGCGTCTGAAACGCCGAATAGAATGCATGGTAAAGGTGAAAGCCCAGCACAATGAAACAGACCCAGTATATAATATTATATATGGGTATCTTAAAGAGCTGATGGGCAATGGCATAGAAGTTTTCCGGATCGCCTTCGACCAGTCCGAGTTTAATGAAGTAGAAGTTGAAGAAGTGCAATATCAGGAAGATAAATATCGATCCGCCTGTCCAAATCATAAACCGTGAGAATGGAGATGTTTTTGATCTGTTGATAACTTTGTAGCCGACAGGCCTTGCCATCCAGTTCTGTATCTGCAGAAGAATGCCATAAACAATGTGTACCATTATGGCAAGGAACAACAATACTTCAACTACTTTGATTACCGGAAAGGAGGCCATAAAGTGTGCCGTTTTGTTGAACGGCTCCGGATCGTCGTTAAGAAGCATAAGGTTGATAACAAGATGTACAGGCAGAAAAGTTAGTATAAACAGTCCTGCCAGAGCCATCACAAATTTCTTTGAAATGGAAGAATAGAGAACTCTGTTCATTGGTTAGGTGGTTTTTAACAGGTTAACACATACAAATAAAATCGGCAACCCTAAAAATAGGGGTATTTTAACAGATTTCCAATTAATAGTTGCCTGTTCGTCAACATATATTATCTATCAGCTTAATATAAATGACAGGTAATTTTTAACTTTGCTGAAGATGGTATTGTTTTATACTGATAAGGCAGGCAGACGCATTGCCTACAGGGAGCGGGGAGAAGGCGATACAATAGTCCTTTTACACGGGTACCTTGAGTCGCTGCTGGTTTGGGAGAGATTCTCCACTGACCTGGCCAGACATTTCAGGGTATTATCTGTTGATCTGCCGGGCCACGGGCAGTCAGATGTTATATCAGAGGAGCATTCTATGGAAATGATGGCTGAGCGGATAAAGGGCCTCCTCGATTACCTGGGGAAAGAAAAGGTAATACTGACGGGTCATTCACTGGGTGGATATGTTGCTCTGGCATTCCTGGAGATGTTTCCAGAGAGGCTTGCAGGTTACTGTTTGTTTCATTCACACCCATTTGCCGATACTGATGCTGCTATTGAAAGGAGAAAAAGGGAAATATCCATAGTCGAAGCCGGAAAGAAGAACATCATGTATCCTGGTAATATAATTAAGATGTTTGCACCGGATAATATTGAGATCATGAAAGATGAAGTGGAGCGTTTCAATGAAATAGCATCACTTACTAACGATAAAGGCATTATTGCGGTTCTCCGGGGGATGATGTCGAGACCTTCCCGGCTTCACCTTATTGAATCAGGAAAGGTGCCGCTATTAATAATCCTCGGAATTCATGATCAGTATATAGATTACGGTACCATTGCCGGCGCATTGCGATTACCGTCAAATGCGTCTATGATAACCCTTTATGAATCGGGGCATCTTGGTTTCGTTGAAGAGCCTGAGAGAACCTCCTCTGTCGTTCTGGAATTTGCTTTCACAGTTTTTGGTGAAAACTCACGAGCCTGATTTTTCCCGAAAGAAGTCGATCGCTATTTTCAGGGTCGAGTCCAGTTCTTTCCAGATAGGGTAGAACCCTTTGTTGTCAAGGATATTTCTTGCTATATAGGCTTTTAACTGGATCTCTAAAAGACTTCCTGAAATCTCTTTCCCTTCCCTGTTACGTTTGATACCCTGCGATTCGGCATATGTCATGAATGAGTCAAGAAGCGATTGTTTGTCAAGGTAATTTTCAAGCTCTTCTATGTTCTGGTATCTTGTTATTAATTCCCGGTTATCTTCAGTGAATCTCATGGCATATCTGTATATCAGACCGCTGTTTCTTACCTCCAGGAAATATGAGGAGACTCCCGCTGTATCGATCGGGACGAAGATATCAGGCATTATTCCTCCTCCTCCATAAACCGTACGTCCGCCCGGTGTGGTGAATTTAAGAGAATCTGGAAGATGAATGCTGTCAGCTATCTGAAACTCACCTCTGCGGAACCTGTCATTGAGATCGTTATAGTAGTCATCGTAACCATTATTGTAAGGTTTCTGTATAGATCTTCCGGTAGGCGTATAGTATCGGGCAATTGTGAGTCTCATTCCTGAACCGTCACGGAACATTACAGGTTCCTGCACCAGCCCTTTGCCAAACGACCGCCTTCCTATTATCGTACCCCTGTCGTTATCCTGGATGGCACCTGCAATGATCTCGCTTGCCGAGGCACTCCATTCATCGATAAGTATAATCAGGTCGCCATCATGGAAATTCCCGGCTTTTGTCGCCCTTATCTCTTCCCTTGGGTATCTGCGGCCTTCGGTATATACAATCATCTCACTTTCCCTGAGGAACTCATCAGCTATTCTTATGGCAGCATCCATCACCCCTCCCGAATTCCCCCTTAAGTCGAGAATGAGTTTTTCCATTCCGTTCGACATCAATTCTTTAAGGCCTGTCAGGAACTCATCATAGGTGGTAAGTGCGAAGTTGTTGATCTTGACAAATCCTATGGTTTCATCTATCATGTAGGCCACATCGATGGTATGAATAGGTATTTTGTCTCTGGTTATTTCGAAATCCATCAGTTTTTCCACACCCTTTCGTTTAACCCCTACCTTAACGGCTGTTCCCCTTGGCCCCTTAAGCATACTGACAATATTCTCATCAGGAATATTTTTACCCGCAACCAGAGAATCGTTGACATAAATAATCTTATCTCCGGCCATCAGACCTGCCTTTTCAGATGGCCCTCCTGAGATAGTACTGATAACCAGTATGGTATCTGTAATCATATTGAAGGTGATCCCAATCCCGTCGAAATTACCCTGTAATGGTTCATTTGCCCTGGCAAGGTCGCGGGCTGGAATATAAACCGAATGTGGATCAAGTTTCCTGAGAAGAGAAGGTATCGCAACTTCTTCAAGATCATTACGGTTAACTTCGTCAACATATTTTGATTCAATAATTGACATGATGGTCCCCAGTTTATCAGTTGCCTGCGGGAGTCCGGTTATTGAGTGAACTGTTTTTTTCCCGGGAAGATACCATCCGATCAGCAGCCCAGCTACAAGAGATATAGCTACTATAATGGGCAGAATGATGTTTCTTATTGAATTACTTGACTTCATAAAGATTGTTCTCGAGATCGATATATACAATTTCTATGCCGGCCCTGGCCAGCAGTTCCAGCCCGTCGGTCTTATGGTATTGATTGCAGTGAACCACTCTTCTGATACCTGATTGAATTATCAGTTTGGAGCATTCCATGCAGGGTGCACTTGTTACGTAAAGAGTTGAGTCTTCGCTGGAGTTGTTTGACCTGGCAACTTTGGTAATGGCATTTGCTTCGGCATGAAGCACATAGGGTTTTGTTACATTATTCTCATCTTCACAAACATTTTCAAACCCGGCCGGAGTTCCATTGTAACCGTCGGAAATGATCATTTTGTCTTTAACTATTAGCGCTCCGACCTGCCGCCTTTTACAATAGGAATTACGCGCCCAGATGAGTGCCATTTCCAGGTACCGCTTGTCAAATGACTCCTGTTTATTTCCGTATGGATGGTTAATACTTTTCTTCATGAAGCCGATGCAAACTGCTACGCCACTACGCCATTACGCCACTACGCCATTACGCCACTACGCCATTACGCCATTACGCCACTACGCCATTATTGTACCCGGAGCCGGGATCGAACCGGCACAGTATTGCTACCACTGGTGTTTGAGACCAGCGCGTCTACCAATTCCGCCATCCGGGCTTACTGTGGAGTGCGAAAGTAGAAAAAAAATCAGACTTTCACACCCGGCTTTTTGATATTCCTGGTTCGCGACTCTTTTTTACCTTTCCCGGTCATCTCTCGTATTGTTTCTGCAATTGATGCCGTATCGAATCCGCACTCGCGGTAGAGTTCTTCCTGGGTTCCATGTTCGACAAAATAATCGGGTATGCCCAGACGTTTAACTATGGCACTATAAGAATTGTCGCACATAAATTCAATTACCGCGCTGCCGAAACCTCCTTTAAGCATTCCATCTTCTACTGTGATGATCTTGTCGAAGGTTCTGAAGACTTCATGAAGCACATCTTCGTCGATAGGGGCAACGAATCTCATATCGTAATGGGTAATTGAGATTCCTTCATATTCGAGTATTGAAGCAGCGTTTTCGACAAAGTTACCCGGGAGGCCGATGCTAAGCACGGCAATGTCTTTACCATTTCTCAGGAGTCTTGCTTTCCCGGGTTCTATTTTTTCAAAAGGTTTTTTCCAGTCGGTATATATCCCCTTTCCTCTGGGGTACCTTATACTAAAGGGGTTTTTAACCGATTCAAGCTGGGCAGTAAACATCATATTGCGGAGTTCAACCTCATCCATGGGTGCGGCAACAATCATGTTTGGAATATTTCTCATGAAAGCCAGATCGAAGAAGCCGTGATGAGTTGCTCCGTCAGTACCAACCAGTCCACCGCGGTCGAGACAGAATATCACTTTGAGATTCTGCAGTGCAACGTCATGGATTACCTGATCATAGGCTCTCTGGATAAACGATGAGTAAATGTTGCAGAATGGAAGCATTCCCTGCGAGGCCAGACCTGCCGAGAATGTAACCGCATGCTGCTCTGCTATTCCGACATCGTAAGTCCTTTCCGGCATCTCTTTCATCATTATATTGAGTGAGCAGCCTGAGGTCATGGCCGGCGTTATGCCAACAATCTTCTCGTTTTTTCCTGCCAGTTCAAGTATAGTATGTCCAAACACATCCTGATAAAGAGGAGGTTCGTTCTGCCCTGAGGTCTTTATTAATTCACCTGTAACCTTGTTGAAAAGACCGGGAGCATGAAATGTTGTCTGATTAATTTCGGCTTCTCTGAATCCTTTGCCTTTTTTTGTTACACAATGTAAAAGTTTGGGACCGGAGATATGTTTCATATCCTCGAGCACTCTTGTAAGATGCAATACGTCATGTCCATCAACCGGTCCGAAGTATCTGAAATTCATTGCCTCAAACAGGTTGCTCTGGTCAAGTATGGTGCTTTTGATACCTGCTTCGATCTGCGAAACCAGTGTTCTTGCCTTAGGCCCAAGTTTTCTTATTTTGCCAAGATTATTCCAGACATCGTTCCTGAATTTATTGTAGGTGCGGCTGGTGGTAATGTCGAGTAGATATTCCTTTAGGGCTCCCACGTTTTCATCGATAGCGATGTTATTGTCATTCAGTATTACGAGGATGTCTGATTTAGCCGATCCGGCGTTGTTGAGGCCCTCAAAAGCCATCCCGGCAGTCATTGAACCATCGCCGATAACGGCTATTATTTGTCTTTTTTCTCCCTTTTGCTTTGCTGCTAATGCCATTCCAAGCGCAGCCGATATTGAAGTTGAGGAGTGCCCGACACCGAATGCATCATATTCACTTTCACTAATTTTAGGGAATCCGCTTATGCCTCCATACTTTCTGTTGGTATGAAATTTATCTCTTCTTCCTGTCAGTATTTTATGGCCATAGGCCTGATGTCCGACATCCCATATTATTTTGTCAAACGGTGTGTTGAATACGTAGTGAAGGGCTACAGTCATCTCAATTACTCCGAGGCTTGCACCAAAATGGCCCGGGTTTGAGCTTACAATATCGATAATGAAACTCCTGAGTTCGTTCGACAGAGTAATCAAATCGGTCCTCTCAAGTCTCCTGATATCTTCAGGTGTTGAGATCTTATAAAGATATTTATACTCTTCGTCCATTAACAATTAAGTAAATTGCTGCTTCTGCAAATATAGTAAATATTAATACCTGCACCTGCCCCGAAGGGTCAGAGGAAATTCTTACTTTTGCCATATTCTTTTGTACTAACAATTAAATAAGCAAAAAGATCGTTATACGAAAAAAATACTTAAGTGTATGAAGAATATTAATATCGTTTTAATTATAGCTGTACTGACAGCTTATGCCTGTGTTCCTGCAGGCAGATATGGAAACCTTCGTGATGCCAGTCAGCAGAATGTTAACGAACGTGATGCCTACAAATCAGACAATATTCAGCTTTCAATTGCGAACCGTGAACTTGAGGCAAGGAACGCTGCCATGGAAAGTGAATATTCCGGGATAAAGGACAATTATCAGACCCTTCAGGCAGAGCTCGACCGTGCCAGGCAG
>JAWOIF010000044.1:0-11956 GCA_046484805.1 Bacteroidales bacterium | reverse complement strand
GTCGTGATGCCAGAATATCAGGCCCGGCAGTTGCCTCATTGGTTAACTCGACCCTTATCTCGCTGGGTATTGATGTCACAGATATCGGACTCGCATCAACGCCAACGGTTGAGGTTGCCGTAACAGGTCTGAAGGCAGATGGAGGTATAATAATTACTGCCAGTCATAATCCTGCAGAATGGAATGCACTTAAGCTGCTTAATGAAAAAGGTGAGTTCATAAGCTCATCTGATGGTGAAGAGCTGCTGTCACTGGCAGCAGGTGAGGCACACGAATACTCTACAGTCGGTGAAATGGGTCAGATAACTTATGATGACAGCTGGAACAGGAAACACGTAGAGATGGTGGTGTCTCATCATCTGGTAGATCGTGAGGCCGTTAGCAGGGCCGGATTGACAGTGGCTGTTGACAGCGTAAACTCGGTGGGTGGACTGATCATGCCACTCCTACTGCAGGAACTTGGAGTGAAAAATGTCATAAGCCTTTATGGTGAGCCCACAGGTATATTTCCGCATAATCCGGAGCCGCTTCCTGAGAATCTGATTAAGCTGTCGGAAACAGTTGTCAGCGGCAAGGCTGATATCGGTATGGCAGTTGATCCTGATGTAGACAGGCTGGCAATAGTCTGTGAAAATGGAATGCTTTTCGGTGAGGAGTATACCCTGGTGGCGGTTGCAGATTATGTTCTCGGGAAAACCAGGGGCAGCACCGTTTCGAATATGTCATCATCAAGGGCTCTGCGCGATGTTACCGGGAAACATGGGTGCAACTATTATTCTTCTCCTGTAGGAGAGGTAAATGTTGTTGAGGAGATGAAGAAGAGGCAATCTGTAATTGGCGGTGAAGGTAACGGAGGAGTGATTCTTCCTGATTTCCACTACGGCCGGGATGCCGTTATGGGTGCTGCACTTTTCCTGTCGCATATGGTATCACAGGGCATCTCTTGCTCAGCCCTGAAAAAGAGTTATCCTGCCTATGAGATGATAAAGAGAAAGATAGACATAAGCAGCGGAATAGGTCTTGAAGATATTTTCTCTTTACTGGAAGATTTTTACAAGGGTAGTGAAATAGATCGCCGTGATGGAATAAGAATAGAAAATGACAGAGGTTGGGTGCACCTAAGAGCATCAAACACAGAACCCATAATCAGGATATACAGTGAATCGGAAACAGGAGCTGCTGCAGAAGAACTCGTATCAGAGGTTATTTCCCTTGTTAAAAAAACATAAATTACAATTCCCCGGCATTGTAACCGGAATAAACCTTAGACCCTCATTGTCTATTGATATGACCCTGAACAATCCGGGGTTAATGATTGTTAAATCTATGTTAATGAGAGCTAAAGAATTCGTATTTTGAATACTTTCGTTGTCTCATAAGTATAAGGAGAAATATAAAAGTCAAAGAATAATGAAGAAAACGATTATTATTACAGCACTTGTTGCTTTTGTTATCGTGGTTGTGCTTGTAGTTGTCAACAGGATTACCAACAAGGAGGATGCCTCAATACTTTTTGCAGAGGTACGGAATGGGAACTTTGAGATACTGGTTACGGTAACAGGGGAGCTTCAGGCGGAAAATTCCACAGAGATCAGAGGCCCTGAGCTTATTGGGGGCAGGAATATGCGAATAACTGACATTCAGATACAGGATCTGGTTCCGGAAGGTACGGTTGTCAACACCGGGGATTATGTGGCTACGCTTGACAGGACAAATCTCGATAACAGCCTCAAGGATGAGCTTGACAGGCTTGAAACAATGGAAAACAACTACCAGATGAAGGTACTTGACACCACTCTTTCACTTGGGGATTTCCGTGACAATCTCAGAAATCTGAAGTTCAATATGGAAGAGGCTGAGATAACACTCGAACAGTCAAAATATGAACCTCCCACAACAATCAGGCAAAACACCATCAATCTTGAAAAGGCCACGAGGCAATATGAACAGTCTGTTAAGAGCTATGAACTGAGGATTCAGCAAACGCGGGCAGATATGAGGAAGATCGAGCTTGACCTGCAGAGGCAGAGAGACAGGATCAATGATATCAGGCAGCTACTTGATCAGTTTGTTGTTCGTGCTCCGGCTCCCGGCATGGTAATCTACAAGAGGGAATGGGGAGGAAGCAAAAGAAAGGTGGGGTCGTCAATAAGGCCCAATGATCCGGTGGTTGCAACACTACCTGATCTTTCATCTATGGTTTCGAGAACCTATGTTAATGAGATTGACATAAGCAAGGTTAAAATGGACCATGAGGTCAGACTTTCAGTGGACGCTTTTCCTGACAGATCATTCACCGGCTCGGTGATCAGCGTGGCGAATATCGGGGAACAGCTTCCCAATACTGATGCCAAGGTGTTTGAAGTTATGGTCAAGCTGGACAATACCGATCCAATTCTCAGACCTTCAATGACAACAGGGAACCAGATTATTACAAGTTCGTTTGAAGATGTTGCATTCATTCCGCTTGATTGTGTATTTGCTACGACAGATAGTGTTCCATATGTTTATACTAAAGATGGCAGGAAACAGGTTGTGATTCTTGGAGAATCGAATGAAGACCAGATTATCATTGAGGAAGGGCTTAATCCGGGAGAGGTTTTACACTTGTTGCAACCGGCAAATTCCGAGAGTTTCCGTCTTTCAGGAGAAGATCTTATTCCGGTTATCAAGGATCGTGAACGAAAGAAGAGAGAAGAGGCAGAGCGCATCAGGATGGAAAACCAGCAGACCAGGCAGCAGAATGGCAACAGGCAGCAGAATGGCAACAGGCAGCAGATGACTCCTGAGCAGATGGAGAGAATGATGCAGATGAGGGGATCGCGTGAAGGAGGACAGCAGCAGGGTGCCGGTGGCACAGTGAACCGTCCTGCCGGTCAGAATGAGAGAAATTAGGTAAGCAGCAGATCACTTAAGCACTGACTAAAAATGTTCAAAAGGTATTTTCACGATATAGTAATTGCGGTTGAGTCTATTATCTCCAATAAACTTAAGTCAATACTTACAGCTCTTGGAATAATATTCGGAGTTGCAGCCGTAATAAGCATGCTGGCGATAGGAAAAGGGGCACAGCAGGAGATATTGGATCAGATAAAGATGGTAGGTGTAAACAATATACTGATCACTCCTGTAATTGAGGAGAAGGGTGAGTCGGCTGATGATAATGGCGGACAACAGCAGAAAAAGTTTTCGAGGGGCCTCACCATTCTTGATGTAGATGCTATTCGTGAGAATGTTCCTTCAGTACAGAGTATCAGTCCGGAAATAGCATACAATTCAACTGTTGTTCTGAATGGAATCAGGTATTCGGCAAAGCTTGTAGGGGTTATGAATGATTATTTCAGCCTTTATAACCTTCCATTGCAGTCAGGGGGTTTTTTTAATGATTACCAGGAGGTTTATGGCATACAGGTTTGCATAATCGGATCGAATATAAGGTCAAAGTTTTTCAGTAAGGTTGATCCTCTGGGGCAATATATTAAATTTGACGGTGTCTGGCTTAAGATTATCGGAGTACTTGAAAAGACAAATGTGAGCCTTACAGGGTTTGAAGATGCAGGCATTAATGTGTATAATGACAATATTTATATTCCTGTAAAGACCATGCTGATGAGATACCAGAACAGGGCACTGGCACAGACGAGGCCAATGACCAATATTGGTAATTTCAGGGGTATGGGGGGTATGGGCCGCAGGATGGTTCTTGCAACACAGGCCTCAGGTTCCGGTTCCACCAATTACCATCAACTTGACCGTATTGTGGTTCAGGTAGAGGAGACAGAACAGCTTAATCCGACAACTGAAGTTCTCAGCCGGATGTTGCTGAGGAGGCATATGGGGGTCAAGGATTTCGAAATAACGGTTCCGGAACTCCTGCTTAAGCAGCAGCAGCGCACGAAGGATATTTTCAATATTGTTCTGGGAGCAATTGCGAGTATCTCACTTGTTGTAGGAGGTATAGGAATTATGAATATTATGTTTGCCTCGGTCATGGAGAGGATTAAGGAAATAGGTACGAGAATGGCTATTGGGGCAAAAAAGATGGATATTGTGGTTCAGTTTCTTTCTGAGGCTGTGCTGATCAGTGTTTCGGGAGGCTTCATAGGAGTTATTCTGGGAGTAATTTTGTCGATGCTGATACAAAAAGTTGCTGACATAAATACTATAGTGACGCCATTTTCAGTTATAGTAGCATTCGGAGTCTCTGCTGCTGTGGGTGTAATTTTCGGATACAGTCCGGCCAAGAGAGCCTCTGAACGCGATCCTATTGAATCTCTGCGATATGAATAAATCATTACTGCCGGAAACTGTTAACTTTGATTTCCTTGTGACCGCTGAAACAATAATTTAATTCCCATGAAACATTTTGCTACAACCCTGATCGTTTCGATTTTAGTACTCGTCTCTTCATTTACCAATGCCCAGGAGGTAAGGAGACTAACCCTTGAGGAGGTAATCAGACTTGCTGAAGATCAGTCACCAAATGCGCTGATCGCCAAGCACCGCTTCAGATCGAGTTACTGGCGCTACCGCTCATTCGAGGCAGAGTTCCGTCCCTCACTGACGTTAACCGGGACAATGATTGATTATAACAGGACATTCAATGAGCAATACATCGACGGGCAATATGAGTTTGTTGAGAGAAATACGAACAACACAAGCCTCGCAATGCAGCTTTCTCAGAATATCGGCCTGACAGGTGGTAGAATTTTTGTCAGCTCTGACCTCACACGTTTCGATGTTTTTGGGGATAACGCCAAGACCCAGTATATTACCTCACCGGTAAGTATAAACATTACCCAACCGGTATTCGGTTATAATTCACTTAAATGGCAGAAGAAGATTGAACCTGTAAGATATGAACAGGCTCAGAAGAGATATATCAGTGATATTGTGAACGTTCATTCCCAGGCAGTCAACCTCTTCTTCAGTCTTGCCCTGGCACAGATAAACGAAGAGATTGCGGAGATGAACTACTTCAACTCCGATACCCTCTTCAGGATAGCTACAGGCCGTTTTAACCTCGGCACAATAGCCGAGGATGAACTGTTGAATATGGAATTGCAATGGCTCAATTCGGGAACTGCCCGTAATGAGGCAAATCTGGACCTTGACGACAGGGAACTCAGGCTACGGTCTTTCCTGGGATTCAATGAGAATGTGAGACTTGAGCTGATCATTCCTGAAAACATACCTGAGATTCAGCTTGATGTGGAGCAGGTGCTTGCCCTGGCCATGGAGAATAATCCAACCATACTACAACAGCAACTAAGTCTTTTTGAGGCTCAGAGTGCAGTTGCACAGGCAAGGGCCTCGCGAGGCATCAACAATGCTAACCTTATTTTGAGCTATGGTATGCGTCAGAGTAATGAGGAACTCAGGTATGCATACGCTGATCCGATACCCCAGCAGAGAGTTCGGCTTGGCATTACGATACCTATAGTCGACTGGGGTCTGGCTAAGGGAAGACTCAAGATGGCCCAGTCAAGTGAGGAGCTTACAAGGGTTCAGGTTGAACAGACATTAACTGACTTTGCACAGAGTCTTATGCTTGACGTCCAGAAGTTCAACCTTCAGTCAGATCAGATCCGTATTGCACAGAAGTCTGATGAGATAGCGATGCGCAGGTTTGAGGTTACAAAGCAGAGGTTCCTTATTGGCAGAATAGATGTTCTCGAACTAAATGATGCAGACAGGAGAAAAGACCAGAATCGCAGGGACTATATAAACTCTCTCAGGAACTACTGGTTGTTTTACTATAATATGAGGTCGCTTGCCCTTTACGATTTCGAGAATAACAGGCCTCTGGCAACCGATTTCGACATGTTGGTGAGGTAAACGGAGAGATAAGGGTGTATAATGGCGTAATGGCGTATAATGGCGTATAAGGGCGGATAAGGGCGTATGAGGGCGTAATGGCGTATAATGGCGTATAAGGGCGTATGAGGGCGTATGAGGGCGTATGAGGGCGTAAAGATAAGGGCGTATAAGGGCGTAATGGCGTATAAGGGCGTATAAGGGCTTAGTTTTGCGGGTTACAGATTTACAAAGGGTAAAGCGATTGCGGTTCAGACTGTGATCGCTTTTTGTATAAGCACATTATTAAACTTTATTAATCGCCTCTTAACTTGTCTCATTCATCTGTAGTGCTTTCACAAAAAAAATAATATCTTTGCGCCTCGATTATCAGATGTTATCAAATAATATTAAACCCTAACACAGATGCAGAATAAAGGTGCTATTGTTTTTTTGGCTATAACGCTTGCACTTGTTTCGATTTACCAGCTCTCATTTACCGGAGCTACCTACATGGTAAAGAGAGATGCAAGAATATATGCCAATGGTGATTTGAGTCTGGAAGCCAATTATCTCGACTCAATTGCTTCCCTGCCGAAAGAGGATTGGAACTTCCTTGGTTTCACATTCCGTGAGTGTCAGTCGAAAGAGATTAACCTCGGGCTGGACCTGAAGGGAGGTATGAATGTAATTCTTGAAGTTGAAGTGCAGGATATCGTATTGGCTCTCTCCAACTACAGTGCTGACAGAAACTTCAATGAAGCCCTTAAGATTGCAAAGCAGAGGCAACTGGAAAGCCAGACTGATTATCTTGATCTGTTTCATAGGGCTTATGAGGAGCTCGATCCAAATGCCAGGCTTGCTGCTATCTTTTCGACAATAGAGTTGAAAGACAAGGTTAACTTTAACAGTACCAATGAGGAGGTAATCAGGGTTCTCAAGAGTGAATCGGAGAGCGCTATTGAAAATGCCTTCAATATTCTGCGTACCAGGATCGACCGATTTGGTGTAACACAGCCTAATATTTCGAGACTTGAGGGTCGGGGCAGAATACTTATTGAGTTGCCCGGTGTTAAAGACCCTCAGAGGGTCAGGACCCTCCTTCAGGGAACCGCCAGCCTTGAATTCTGGGAGACATATGAGAATGGAGAGATACTCCCGTTTCTCTCTCAGGCCAACGATATTTTAAGGGATATACAGAGATCACAGCAAAAACAGCAGACTCAGCAGACCCCACAGGCAACCGGTGACCTGACTCAGACATCAGAAGCCGGAACACAAGACACTACCGCAACTGAAGGGCAGGAGTCTCTTATTGACCTTATCAGGGGAGAGACACAGGATACAACCGAGATTAAGACCCTTGAGGAGTTCTCCCGTCAGAATCCTCTTTTCGGGGCTCTAAGACCAAATGTATCGAATGACGGTCAGCCTTTTCAGGGTAGCGTTGTAGGAATGGCTCACTACAGGGATACAGCCAGGGTGAACCGTTACCTTGCCATGAATCAGATACGGGCAATATTCCCGAGAGATGTCAGGTTCTTCTGGAGTCAGGACCCTTTCAAGTTTGATGATACAGAATCATATTATGAGTTGCACGCAATAAAGGTTACTACCCGTGACGGAAGAGCACCGCTTGACGGTGGAGCTATTACTGCAGCACGTCCCTCAACCGGTATGACAGGTTCTGATATTAATGTCGACATGTCGATGAACAGTGAGGGAGCCAAGATATGGGCCAGAATGACCCGTGAGAACATTGGTCGCAGCATTGCTGTCGTTCTTGACGGATATGTAAGGTCGGCACCCAGGGTAAACCAGGAGATCAAGGGAGGCAACTCTGAAATATCAGGCGACTTCACCCTGGAGGAGGCTGAGGACCTTGCCAACATCCTCAAATCGGGGAAACTGCCGGCGCCAGCCAGAATTGTACAGGATACAGTCGTGGGTCCCTCCCTTGGAAAAGAGGCGGTAAGCTCGGGTCTTAACTCATTTGCACTTGCTTTTCTGATAGTCCTGGCCTATATGGTTTTCTTCTATAGCCGTCGGGCCGGACTGGTAGCTGACATAGCCCTGCTTACAAACCTTTTCTTTATGATGGGTGTACTGGCATCGCTCAATGCAGTCCTTACGCTGCCGGGTATCGCCGGTATAGTACTGACCATCGGTATGTCTGTCGATGCCAATGTAATTATATATGAAAGGATCAGGGAAGAGCTCCGGGCAGGCAAGGGAATAAAACTTGCGGTGGCAGATGGTTACAAAAATGCTTATTCAGCCATCATCGACGGTAACGTTACTACTCTTCTTACGGGTATAGTCCTTTACGTTTTCGGTACCGGACCGATCAAAGGCTTTGCCACAACACTTGTTATAGGTATTATAACCTCACTATTCTCTGCAATCTTCATAACACGTATCATTTATGATACCATGCTGAAGAAGAACAAGACCCTGACTTTCTCGATAAAGGCTACCGAAAATTTCATGAAGAATACGGCAGTCAACTTTATCGGATTAAGGAAGACATTTTATGTTGTTTCTCTTATTGTTATTGCTATCGGTGTAGGCTCTCTCTTTACCAGAGGTCTCAGCCAGGGAATTGACTTTACCGGTGGACGCAGCTATATCGTTCAGTTTGATCAGAGTGTGAGAACCGATGAGGTTTCAACGGCACTTGGTGAAGTGTTTGAACAGAATCCTCAGGTTGTAACCTACGGATCTGATAACCAGGTTAAGATCACTACAAAATACAGAGTTGATGAGCCGGGCGTAGATTCTGAAGTTGAACTGACACTTTTCGAAGGACTGAAGGATTTTCTCCCCGGAGTGACTTTTGAAGAGTTTATAGAGAGCTACCGAACAGGGTCGGAAACGGTAGGGCCAACAATTGCCCGTGATATAAAGATAAAGGCTGTATGGGCCATCGGATTATCGCTGCTGGTAGTTTTCCTCTATATCTTTCTCAGGTTCCGCAACTGGCAGTATGGTCTTGGAGCGGTTGCTTCTCTTGTCCATGACACCCTCTTTGTACTCGGTCTATATTCTCTGTTGTATGGGTTACTGCCCTTCTCACTCGATATCGACCAGGCATTCATAGCGGCGATACTTACGGTTATTGGCTACTCAGTGAATGACACTGTTATCATTTTTGACCGTATAAGGGAATTCAAAGGTATCTACAGGAAGAGACCAAGGGCAGAAGTGATGAACATGGCTCTTAACAGCACTCTCAGCCGTACAATCAACACCTCATTCACTACCCTGGTGGTGCTGCTTTCAATTTTCCTGTTTGGCGGAGAGGTAATAAGGGGTTTTGTATTTGCTCTGCTGATAGGCATAGCAGTCGGTACATACTCATCACTCTTCGTTGCTACTCCAATAGTTTTTGATACCCTTGGAAAGAGGGATATCAGGGAGAGTACAAAGGAAAAAGATAGAGAATCGAAGTAAATATTTGAGAGTCTGATAAAAAAGCCGCGTCTCCTACCGGAGAGCGGCTTTTTTAATGCTATTATTTACCGTTTACCGTTTACCTTTTGCCCTTCACCGGAATATATATTTTATTAACTTTGAAGCCTGATGATTATAGGTCATATGGGAACACTTCTTTTTATCAGCGGCCAGGAGATATTCATAGTGGTAATAGTTGCCCTGGTTCTTTTTGGTGCAAATAAAATGCCCGAGCTGATGAAGGGACTGGGTAAGGGTATGCGTGAGTTTAGAAAGGCTGCCGATGATATTAAGCGAGAAATCGAAGACAGCACCAGTGACATAAAGAAGGACATCAATGAGATGTCTGATGAGATAAAAAAAGACCTTAACACTTAGCAGGGGTCGGGTTGCTCGTTGACTTATATGGAGATACATCCTGTCATTCTATTAATACTCGGGCTAATACTCCTTTTAACAGGGGGGGAGTTCCTGGTAAGGGGAGGAGTCTCGCTTGCGTCCCACTTCAGGATATCTACACTGGTTGTTGGAGTAACAGTGGTATCACTGGGGACATCGGCACCAGAACTTGTTGTCAGTGTCAATGCAGCTTTGTCGGGTCACCCCGATATTTCCATGGGTAATGTTATTGGCAGTAATATTGCAAATATCGGTCTGGTGCTCGGCCTTACAATTATTATTATGCCGGTCTTTATCAATTCAAAGACATTGTTGTTCAACGGCCTGGTAATGATTGGCTCTACTCTCCTGCTTATTCTGTTCATCAGTGACAGAAATCTGTCACGTGCAGAAGGATTAATCCTTTTTGCTTTGCTGGTTGCCTTCGTATGGTATTCAATTCAACGCTCAAGAAAAAACCTGCTTAACGGTATTGGAGAGGTGCCTGATAGAAAGTATTCTCTGGTAGTTTCGTTGCTGATTGTTTTTGTTGCGGGTTTTGCTCTGGTTTTCGGAGCCCGGTTTCTTGTAGGGGGGGCTTCGGAGATAGCAAGGAATATCGGCGTGAGTGAGAGGGCGATTTCAGTCTCTGTAATAGCCCTGGGTACCAGCCTGCCTGAGCTGGCAACCTCTGCCATAGCTGCATTCAGAAAAGAGAGTGATATTTCAATAGGGAACATTATAGGATCAAATATATTTAACATCCTTGGTATTCTTGGCGTTACTGCTTCGATCAAATCGATAAGTGTTTCCCCCAGAATACTGGATTTTGATGTCTTGTGGTGCATGGCAATATCATTGTTTTTATTCGTGATAATGTTGCCGCTCAGGGAGGTAAAGCTGGGTAGGATCAAGGGCGGGGCGCTTGTCCTTATCTATATTTCATATATTTACCTGGTTTTTTACAGTGATGTAGTATAGAAATATTTATTATTGCTTTATGATAAAAGCAGCAGGGATATCAAAATCGTTTGGGGAGCTTAGGGTACTTAAGGATATAAATCTTGAAATACGCAGCGGAGAGGTTGTATCGATAGTCGGTGCCAGCGGTGCCGGCAAAACAACCCTTTTGCAGATAATGGGCACCCTGGATAAGCCCTCCAGCGGCAGGATATATTATAATAATACCGATGTAACCTCAATAAAGGGAAATCAAATCTCTGCTTTCAGGAACAGCAATATCGGCTTTGTATTTCAGTTCCATCAGCTGCTGCCTGAATTCACAGCTCTTGAGAATATTTGCATACCCGCTTTCATAGCCGGCAAGAGCAAACCGGAAGCCGAAGCCAGGGCTGCAGAACTGCTCGGGTTCCTCAATCTTACTGACAGGAGCGATCATAAACCGTCTGAGCTCAGCGGCGGTGAGCAACAGCGGGTTGCAGTTGCGCGTGCCCTTGTCAACAATCCTTCAGTGATACTCGCCGATGAACCTTCAGGGAACCTCGACACAGCAAACAAGGAAGAGCTTCATAAACTATTTTTCAGGCTTCGCGACACTTTTGGTCAGACGATAGTAATCGTTACCCACGACCGCCAGCTTGCAGGAATGTCTGACCGCATACTTGGAATAAAAGACGGGGTGATAGCGGATGGCGCATAGGAGGTCATTCAGGGGCATAGGATGGAACGAGATGAGGGAGTTTCTTGACGAGAAGCACGATCTTTACAATAATCCCTCTTTCATAGCAAATGACCCGATTTCAATACCACACCGCTTTGAGCTGCTTCAGGACCGTGAGATTTCGGGGTTTTTAACTGCTACCATTGCATGGGGCCGCCGCGACCTGATTCTTAGGGGAGCCGGTATTCTGATGGAGAAAATGGGCGGAAGTCCTTATACCTTTATTACCGAAGCACCGCAAGATGAGTTTGAAAGATTCTCTGACTTTGTATATCGTACATTCAATGGTATTGATTGCATCTCGTTTCTACAATCATTGAGAGACATCTACATGTCATACCAGAGTATGGAGGATGTTATTGCGGAGGGTATGGGTGGGGACGGAGAGTTAACCTCCGGGATCGGCCATCTTCGCGCCCGGTTTTTCTCAGGATGCCACCCTCCAAGAAGTGAAAAGCATTTTGCCGACATCACCCGGGGAGCTGCCGGTAAAAGGCTCAATATGTTTCTAAGGTGGATGGTGAGGAATGACAACCGCGGGGTTGACTTTGGAATGTGGAAACGGATTTCACCATCTCAACTCTATATTCCGCTTGATTTTCATTCGGGCAACACTTCAAGGAAGCTTGGTCTCCTGCAACGGAAAGC
>JAWOIF010000199.1:0-3445 GCA_046484805.1 Bacteroidales bacterium | reverse complement strand
TCCTGAACCATAAACTCGCTCTTTACCTCCTTTACACCCCATATATCGGCGCCGCCACCTGCCCGAGCAGGTTTATACATCAGCACATTATCCCTTACCAGCTGAGCAAAGTCCTTGTCGGGGGTCATCATATAGGTAACAAATCCCCTCTCCGAGGCCTGCCATGCAATTGTTCCTATTACATCATCAGCTTCAAAGCCATCAACCTGCAGGATCGGTATTCCGAATCCTTCCAGAATAGATTTAATATATGGAACCGCCAGTCTGATATCCTCGGGGGTTGCATCCCTGTTTGCCTTGTATTCGCTGAATATTTCATGCCTGAAGGTTGGAGTGGGAGGATCAAAGGCAACTGCGATATGAGAGGGATTCTGTTTCTGCAGCAGCTCCTCCAGGGTAAGCAGAAATCCGAAAATGGCGGAAGTATTCATTCCCCGGGAGTTGATCCTGGGGTTTTTTATAAAGGCATAATAGGATCTGTATATCAACGCGTAGGCGTCTAAAAGAAACAGTTTTTTCCCGGCTCTTTCCTGCATATTATCTGCTGTTATAAATTTTTCCGATACACTATTCATTATCCGAGGCATACCACTCAGCGTATGAGGTGGCCGTTTCATAAAGCCTTACACTGAAAAGGGTGATTCCCTGAGGCAGAAGTGGCTTAATCCTGGCAGCGATATCAGCCACCAGGTTTTCACATGTGGGCTGATAATCTGACACCATAAGGTTGCCGAAAGCCTTTCTCAGCGCCTCAATACGCTCACTGCTGTCGGTACCGCTGATCAATACTGTATGATCAAAGATATCCACTATATGTTTTTTTACAATCCTCTTCAGGTCGCCAAAGTCGATCACCATACCCTTTTTCGGATCACCCTTTTTATCTGAAGGTTTTCCTGAGATAGTAACGAAAAGCCTGTAGGAATGTCCGTGTACATTGCGGCACGGTCCGTCATAATCAACAAGGGCATGAGCCATCTCAAACCCAAATTCCTTTGTTACTCTGATAATGCTCATGGTATCAATATTTGGTTACATGCAAAAATAACCATTTAGGGCGAGTTTTACCGGCACCTCTTCAATTATAAGAGTATTATCTGTTTAAATGTGATCCATGGAAACTTTTTAACTATTTTTGCACGATTATTTGATTGAATATGGGTTTTGAACAATTTGGACTGAACGGGGAGATCCTCGATTCGATATCATGGATGGGATTCAAGGATCCCACACCTATACAGCTGCAGGCTATACCTGAGATTATGGCCGGCAGGGACATTATAGGCTGTGCACAGACCGGCACAGGCAAAACGGCGGCCTTCCTGCTTCCGGTAATGCATAAACTCACGGCAGGTGAGAGAAAGAATATTTCGGCGCTGATAATTGTGCCCACGCGTGAACTCTCGATACAGATTGATC
The DNA here is from genome assembly GCA_046484805.1 of Bacteroidales bacterium. GTDB lineage: Bacteria > Bacteroidota > Bacteroidia > Bacteroidales > VadinHA17 > SLNP01. Next base: position 2,026 of record JAWOIF010000199.1, on the reverse strand, counting down.
AGCAGATACAGGGACTCGGATATACAATGGGCGTTACCTCATGCCCTGTTTACGGAGGCGGGGATGGTGACGACTGGGATGTTCAGAAAAAGGCACTTACAAGCGGAACTGATATAATTGTTGCCACACCGGGAAAACTTATCTCCCATCTCAACATGGGATATGTTGATTTTTCCGGACTCCGTTACCTTATTCTTGATGAAGCGGACAGAATGCTGGATATTGGTTTTCTGGATGATATTCTCAAAATTATCTCCAATATTCCTGAGAAGCGTCAGACACTGATGTTCAGTGCCACCATGGCACCCAGGATAAGGTCACTCGCAGGAAAGATCCTTTCATCCCCCACCGAGATAAATATTGCCATGTCAAAGCCTGCCGAGGGAGTTCTGCAGGCAGCCTACCTGGTGTACGAACCACAAAAGGCAGCACTGCTAACCCATCTGGTGGCGGACAAACCTGAATACAGCAGTATTCTAATATTCAGCTCCACCAAGAAAAAGGTTACGGAGATTGCCCGTACCCTTAAAAAAAGTTGCCGCGAGACAGAATGGATATCCTCGGATCTTGATCAGGGAGAAAGGGAAGAGGTTCTTCTGAGATTCAGGGCACGAAGAACCAGGATACTGGTAGCAACAGATGTTCTGAGCAGGGGTATAGATATCAAGGATATCAATCTTATAATCAACTACGACGTGCCCCAGGATGCCGAGGACTACGTGCACAGGGTTGGCCGTACTGCAAGAGCCGAAACCACCGGTGTGGCCCTAACATTTATCAATCCTGACGACATGTACAGTTTCCACCAGATTGAGAAGCTGATTGACCAGACCGTTTACAAGATAGCCCCTCCTGCAGCGCTTGGGGAAGGACCAGAGTGGAAGGTTCCCGAAAAGAGGAATGGCTTCAGAAACAAGGGCGGAGGCAAAGGACGGCAACAGGGACGCACCGGCTCAGGAAGACCCGGCAACAAGGGGGCCCGGAACAGTTAATATGGTCAAAGTCTGTTGTTGCCGCTGTAAATGAACAAATATCATATTCTTATACTTATAGATATAGAATTAATTGATTACTATTGCGTCAACAAATAATTTAAATGATATGAACGGATCCATAATGACACTTCCGGATCTTCTGGAAGCGAGTTCGGTAAAATATGGCCACAGGCCCGCTTTTGCCTTTGTGGGGGAGAAGGGATTTACATACAGTGAATTCAGAATCCGTGTATATGCCCTTATTGCCTGGCTTGAAAAGATGGGTATTAAGCGGGGCGACCGTGTGGCAATACTCAGCACCAATATGCCTAACTGGCCTCTTGTATATTTTGCTGTTACCTCAATGGAATGTATTGTTGTTCCTATTCTTCACGACTTCAGTGATGAGGAGATTGAAAATGTGCTTTTACACTCGGAGACTGAAACTATCTTTGTTTCCTCAACACTTGAAAAGAAGCTGAAAGATAACAGGGCAGGGTTGAAAAACATTATCAACATTGAGGATTTCTCTGTAATCAGGTCTCACAGGGAAGTTGAAGCTTTTTCTGAAACTGCAACTCCCGCAGAGGTATACAGCAGTAACCCGGATGATCTGGCAGCGATAATTTACACATCAGGCACCACAGGCAAATCAAAGGGGGTAATGCTGACCCATATGAATGTCTGCTCCAATGCCGACGCAGGGAAAAAGATACAGGAGATCAATGAGAACGACCGCTTTCTGTCGGTCCTTCCCCTGTCTCACACCTTTGAGAATACCATTGGAATGTTAATTCCGGTAATGAGCGGTTCTGCCGTCTACTATCTGACCAAGCCACCTACAGCACCGGTACTTCTTCCTGCACTCAGGGAGATCAGACCTACACTGATGCTTGCCGTGCCACTTATTATCGAAAAGATATATTTCAGTTCTGTCAGACCCAAGCTGACAGGAAGTGCATTTCTTAAAACATTATATGGGATAGCCCCGTTCCGAAAGGTGCTGCATAGGGCCGCAGGCAAAAAACTTATGGAGACATTTGGCGGTGAGA
>JAWOIF010000116.1:0-11452 GCA_046484805.1 Bacteroidales bacterium | reverse complement strand
TTTCTTCAATCCACCCCGCCCTGTGAATTGATTTTCTATATTTGTAAATCTTATTTTTCTATGACCTCCGGCGGAAACTACCCGAGTCGAAGCCGGAGGATTTGTCTTATCAGTTCAAGGTGACCTCCGTTCTATCTGTGGGCATGCAAACTCATTTCAGGCGGCGATATACATGACCGGTTAGAAATTTTGTTTCTTGTTTTCGGCTCCAATATAAATCATGATGGTGTCAAAATTTGTCAGTGGGCTAAAAAAAGTTTCATTTACCTGCAAACTTTTTCTGTAAAGTGAGTCAGTGCGTTAAAAAAAGTGTCAGGCGGAGCGATGCGGAGTCACGCACCGAAGGTAGGGAGTTGCGGTTAACGGGCAGATCCTGTTCACTTCTGGAATTGGTTGATCTTATGAATTTTCGAGTAAATAGTTTATCTTTACAGGGTCTCTAAGATTAAATGGAAGACGCCAAAATGAATGGTAAAATGAACGAGGAAAGCTATATTATTGATAAAAAAGGTCGAAAAATTGCTGTCCAGGTGCCAATTAAGACCTATGAAAAGCTAATTGCTGATTCCGAGGAATTGGATGAGATCAGGGAGTACCACAAAGCCAGGAGTCGAAAAAGCGATGTGATACCCTTCGAACAGGCCTTCAATGAGATTGAAGAAGCAGCAAAGTGAAGTATACAGTTCTCATTGAGAGATATGCCCAAAAGCAAATAATCAAGCTGGGCAGTAAGGCTATCCCGGTAATTAAAACAGCCATAGCGGGTCTGGCAGTTAACCCTAGACCATATGGATACAAGAAGCTAAAGGGAGAGGAGGCTTATCGTATTCGGGTTGGAAACTACCGGATGCCAGACACCGGGCACCGGATTGTCACGCTTCGGACATTTTCGCCTCCGGCGTTCCGTCTTAATCCTCATTTGGAGCTATTGTGATAAAATTAGGAATAAAGAAACACTCACCATCCAATGTATAACTAATTTTTTCGTTATATCTGCCCTTTTGCGACAGGCGTCAGAGATTCACCGTTCCGTAGCCTAAAGAACTTTAACACTCTTCGGCCTGCGGCGGAAACTATTTTAAACCTTGTCAGGTCTGTAATCTTGACAGCATAAATCAAATATTCGTTTGTATTTATGTATCTTTGTATCAATACTTCATTTGTATTAATGTATTCTATGAACATACAAAGCCAGATAGATAATAAGGGAAATTGACTTGCCGACCCTCTTCCATTGTCCTGCGCCTCACACCTCACACCCCATTCCGCTACTTCATCTTTACAACCATCAGCTATAGATCTATTTACCGCTTTAGCGGTAACCAAACAGCGCAATACTGCTTTCAGTTATTACTTATTGCCGTTTTTGCTGCTTCAGCAGTAATATTTTACCAATTGTTTGCTAATTATGAAATTAATGCCTATTTTTACCGTTATAATGGCAAAAAAATGAATCATTCTACTGAAGTAGCAGAAATCGTAAGGTTACATCGTAAGGCAGCAAGACTAAGCCGCGAACAGTTGGCAGAACTCTCAGGGGTTGGAAAGACTGTTATATATGATATTGAGAAGGGAAAGGAAACCATTCAACTGGATACATTAAGAAAGATCTTTAAGGTGCTGAATATAAAGATTATCCTGACAAGTCCGTTGATGGAAGAAATGTTAAGATCAGGAAATGAGAAAAGCTAAGGTATATGTTAAGGGAAGGGAAGCAGGACTTCTGACGGAAGTTGAGCGAGGGAAGGAGTATCTTTTTGAATACCTTGACGGCTATAACGGTCTTGTAGTCTCAAGAACAATGCCCACGAAAGAAAGGGTATATAAGTTCAATGCGTTTCCTCCATTTTTTGACGGTTTATTACCGGAAGGAATCCAATTAGACGGTTTATTAGCATTAAAAAAGATAGATAAGCATGACTATTTTTCACAGCTGTTGGCTGTTGGTAATGATATGGTTGGTGCGGTTACGGTAAGAGAAGTAGAAGAATGAATCGCTGCCCTATTACATATGAACTTTGTGGCGAAAGTCGCTATAGTGATGCAGGACTAAAACTGTTGTCAGCCGGGTTAAATGCACTTAAAGAGTTTGAATACACAGCAGAAGAGCAAAGAAATGAAGCATTTAACCGGGCTTCAAAAATGTCAGTACAGGGAGTTCAGCCAAAGCTGAGTGCAAGATTAAATGTTAAAGAAGGGAAGTTCCAGATTGTTGACACAGGAGGAAGATATATTCTTAAGCCTCAGCATCATCTGTTCCCGGAAATGCCGGAAAATGAAGACCTGACAATGAAACTTGCCGGCGAGATTGGTCTGGAGGTTCCTGTTCATGGTTTAATCTGGTCAAAGGATTATAGTCTTACATATTTCATTAAACGGTTTGACAGAAAAGGTCAAAATGATAAAGTTCCTGTAGAAGATTTTGCTCAGTTGGCAGGACTGAGCAGAGATACTAAATATGATTACAGCATGGAAAAGGTTATTGGTTTAATTAATAAGTTCTGCACTTTCCCGGCAATTGAAAAATTAGTCCTGTTCAAACTGGTCATATTCAATTACATAATTGGCAATGATGATATGCATCTTAAAAATTTTTCTGTCATATCTGAAGATGGGAAAGTTAAGCTATCGCCAGGGTATGACCTGATCAACACTACTATTGAATACAAGAAGCCTGATGATGAAATTGCCTTGCCAATAGAGGGTAAGAAGAAGCATTTAACCTATAATAATCTTGTCAAATACTTTGCGATAGAAAGATGTGAATTGACAACCAAAAGTGTTGATAAAGTTCTGGAAACTGTGTCATCTGCAATTCCCACCTGGAAATCGATAATTAATTCGAGTTTCTTATCACAGGGTATGAAAGATAAATACCTTGAATTACTGGAGATACGTCTTAAAAACCTAAATATTTCATAGTACCAACAAGCTCCATTCCGCAACACCCACTTTGACCATATACACACTTCCTCCAAGATGAGTAAGCGTTGAGCATATAGATTGCGATTTATTTCCATATTTCACTTTTTTTGTTGAATTACAGAAACATTTGAGGTTATCAGCCCGAAATTTACACACCAATCAATATCTCAATTTTTACTATATTGCCATAAAATCGGTTCAAACCTGACTAACATAAACTACAATGAATATTACCCGCACATTTGACCTGCTGGAGCGATACAGATCGTTCCCGGCTAAAGATGACGCCCTCTGTTTCAAGCAACATGGCGAGTGGACCCGGTACAGCTCTCAGGAGTATATCGACAATTCATTAAACCTCTGCTACGGACTGCATCAGCTGGGCATCAGAAAAGGAGATAAGATAATTACCATCTCTGCCAACCGTCCTGAATGGAATTTTGCCGATCTAGGAATGGCCATGCTAGGGGTGATCCATGTTCCTGTATTCACCTCTCTCAGTACCCCTGAATATGAATATATCATAAGGGATTCAGGGGCAAAAATGGTACTCGTTTCCGATTCGAAGCTGCTTCGTACGGTCGAACCGGCCGTCAAAGCATCAGGCGACAATATCGGCATATATACCTTCGATGAGATTGAAGGTACTCCCAACTGGAAGAAGATAATAAATGAGGGCATGGAATGCCCTGAAAAAACCAGGAAGGAGATTAACGAACAGAAGCAGAAAATCGATCCTGATACCTGCGCAGTCTTAATATACACATCGGGAACCACGGGCAGGGCAAAAGGTGTGATGCTTTCGCACAAAAACCTTGTCGGTAACTTTCTGGCTGCTGCAGAGGTATTTGAACTCAAACCAGAAAACAAATATCTTAGCATACTTCCCCTGTGCCACGTAGGGGGACGCATGGGCAACTACCAGACACAGTACAGCAATACCAGTATATACTACGCTGAGAGCATGGGCACTATCGCCGCTAATTTACAGGAGATAAAGCCCGACGGATTCGATGCTGTACCCCGTATTCTCGAGAAATTCTACGATGTAATTATTTCGAAAGGAAAAAAGCTGACAGGTATAAAGAAGAAGCTATTTTTCTGGGCAGTCAGCCTGGGCGACCGTTACAAGCCCTTCGGTGAGAACGGCTGGTTCTATGAGAGGAAACTGGCGATAGCCGATAAGCTGATATTCAGCAAGTGGAGGGCAGCGCTCGGAAACAATGTCAGGCTGGTAGGCTGCGGAGGAGCAAGCCTCTCTCCAACGCTCGAGAGGATATTCTGGGCAGCAGGAATAAAAATCATCAACATGTACGGACTCACCGAAACCTCTCCGATAATAACTATCAACAGGCAGTATAAAGGTGGAGTGAAACTTGGCTCGGTCGGATTGACCATTGAGGGTGTAGAGGTAAAAATAGCCGAAGACGGCGAAATTCTCTGCAAGGGTTCGAATGTGATGATCGGTTACTACAACGACCCGGAACTCACAAAAGCCGCCTTCGACGATGAGGGATGGTTCCGCACCGGAGATATTGGATACCTCGAAGATGGAAAATTCCTAATGGTTACCGACAGGAAAAAGGAGATATTCAAATTGTCCAGCGGAAAATTCATAGCTCCTCAGCTTATCGAGAACGTCTTCAAGGAGTCACCCCTTATTGACCAGATTATGGTCGTTGGCGAGCACGAGAAATTTGCCAGCGCCCTCATTTCGCCTAATACTAAATACTTCGAAGAGATCGAGGCACATAAACCGCCCGAAACGAGAGTTAAGGGCAAACTGATAGAATCTGAGGAAGTACTCACAGCAATATCTGCCGAAGTTGAAAAATACAATAAACGTGTCAGTCCTCATGAAAGGATACTCCGATTCAGGCTTGTCCCCGATGAGTGGAGTCCCGCTACCGGGGAGCTCTCCCCCACCCTTAAGCTTAAGAGGCAGGTGATTATGGAAAAATACAGGGAGCTACTCGATGAGGTTTTCAGAAAATAAAAAGTTCTACAAAGCATGAACATAATCAGGGTTACTGACCGCAAGACCAGAAGGAAATTTCACGACACTGCAAGGATTATTTACAAGGATGATCCGGTTTGGGTCTGTCCGCTCGACAAGGATATAGAATCGATATTCGATCCGGCCGTGAACCCATATTTCAAGCATGGAGAAGTCGACCGCTGGATACTTGAAGATGAAAAAGGGAAACTTATCGGAAGGGTTGCCGCCTTCATCGACCATAACCTGGCCACAACCCACGACCAGCCCACAGGAGGAATGGGCTTTTTTGAGTGCGTTAATGATATTACACCAGCAACCGTACTATTCGACACAGCCCGCAACTGGCTGGCCGAAAGAGGCATGGAGGCAATGGACGGTCCGATCAACTTCGGCGAGACCGATAAGTACTGGGGATTACTTGTTGACGGATTCACACATCCCTCATTCGATGTTCCCTACAACCACCCGTATTACAAGGATCTGTTTGAGGCATACGGCTTCCAGACCTATTACAACATGGAAGGCTTCCACCTCGACATTACCAAACCCCTATCCGACAGGTTCCAGAAGATAGCCGAATGGGTTACTGCCAAACCCGGATACTCATTCTCGCATTTTACCTGGAAAGAACAGGAGAAATTTACACACGATTTTGCAGAGGTATTCAACGAGGCCTGGGCATCGTTCAAAACCCACTTCGAACCACTCAAACCAGAGTACATCAGGGAAGTGCTGAAAAAGGCAAAACCGATTGTCGATGAGGAGTTCATCTGGCTGGCTTACTTCGAAGGTAAACCAATAGCAATCTACCTGATGTTTCCAGATGTGAACCAGATATTCAGGCACCTCAACGGCAAAATGCATATTTTCAATATGATAAAATTCCTGTGGCTGAAGAGACGGAAAACCATGACCCGCGCCAAAGGGCTCCTGATGGGTGTCATCCCGAAATACCAGAACCATGGCATCGAGTCGGCATTCATACTTCACGTCAGAAAAGTCTTCGAAAAGAAACCACATTACACCGAAGTTGAATTTTCGTGGGTGGCCGATTTCAATCCGAAGATGAGAAAGATATTCATCTCAGTTGGCAGCGTACCGGTAAAGAATTATAAGACTTACAGGTATCTGTTCGACAGGCAAAAAGAGTTCAAAAGATATCCTATTCAAGAATAAAATTAGAGTCAGGATGAAATACGATGTAATTGTTGTCGGCGGTGGGCTGGGCGGACTGACGGCCGGCGCCAAGCTGGCCCGCGAGGGCAGAAAGGTTCTTCTCATAGAGCAGCACACCCAACCCGGAGGATGCGCCACCACCTTCAAAAGAGGCGACTATACCCTTGAAGTGGGCCTGCATGAAATGGACGGTCCGTCACCCCGCGATATGAAAAACAGGATATTCGAAGAGTTGGGCATTTTCGGTAGCGTTCAGTTGGTAAAGGTCCCCGAGTTCTACCGTTTCCTGTGTCGCGATGTTGACATAACCGTTCCTCACGACCCTGCAGAGGCCGCCACAGTGCTAAAGAAGCGGTTCCCATCTGAAGATTCAGGTGTTGACCACTACTTTGAGCAGATACTCAATCCGAAAAGAAAAAGCCCAGGAGGCGAGACTCTTCCTGAAACAAGCGTGGGCGCCTGGCTCGACTCGATAGTATCCGATGATGATCTGAAACTGGTACTGCTGGGTAACCTGGGTTACTTTCATGATGATCCCTATTCACTATCGATGACCTACTACAACATCGCCCAGGGGAGCTATTATGCCGGCGGTGGTGCAAGCTTCATAAGGGGTGGTTCGCAGGTTCTGTCTGACCACCTTGCAGATTTCATACGCAAAAATGGCGGCGAAGTACTGCTTGGTCACCTGGTGACAGGACTAACCACCGATAATGATAACGTAACTGGTGTTACCTACATAAGAAAAGGGGGGTCACAGGAAGAGCAGTCCACAGCAACCGCGGCCGAAATTGTCATGAATAACGCACCCTTATACTTTGCTGAATGGCTGCCGCAAGAGTACCGTACCAGACTAACAGATGAACTGGATAAACAGAAGACCGGGGCATCGCTGCTGACGGTATATTTCGGATTTAACGGCGACCTGACATCGGTTGGTAACCGCCACTACTCAACATTTGTCTTCGACGATTCTGTTGAGCGCCAGTCAGACATTCTGAGAAATAATCATGCCGGTTTTGAGAAGCGCAGCTTCACCTTCGTCGACTACGGCAGAATCGATTCGGAGCTGGCGCCGGAGGGCAAGAGTGTCGGTGCTCTCTGCTGTATCGACTACCTTTCTGACTGGGAGGGACTGTCAAAGAGTGACTACCGCAGGAAGAAGGAGGAGGTAGCGGAGATATTTTTTGAGAGGATGGACAAAGTATTGCCTGGCTTTCGCCGACTGGTTGATTACTGCGAGGTTGGAACTGCAGCAACCGTAAAACGCTATACTCTCGCTCCGGGTGGTGCCGTTTACGGCTTTGCCCAGGTTCCTTCGAAACCTGCAATTGATGCTTCAGCACTGCCCGGCAATGTACATATTGCCTCTGCCTGGGGAAAGACCGGCGGCGGTTTCTCGGGAGCCATCTACGGAGGCTACCTGTGCGCCTATAATATCTTAAGAAAGAGATAATTGCAAGACACAAAGGCGACAAGTAGCAGGTTTGCTCCTATTTCCGGGCAATTGATTGATTCCTGGTTTTTAAGTATCTTCGGGTATATTTTTAATTGGGATAATAAAGTTGCCATTACGAAATACACTTTTCTGGGACGTTGATCCGGCTCGTTTTGATGAGCAAAAAAACAGAAGGCTTATTATTGAAAGGGTATTCTCCCTCGGCAATCTCGAAGAGTTAAAGGCTATCTTTAAATTTTACGGTAGGGAGGTCATTAAGAAGGAAATAGTAAGGGCAGGAAAACTTGACCCGAAAACTCTTCACTTTGCCAGTGAAATATTAAGTATTCCCAAAGAAGATTTCAGATGCTACAGAAGGCAGCAGTCGATAAAAACCTGATGGACCTGTTGCTGCGACTGCAGAGTGACCCTGTTCTGAATAATTTCATTCTGGCAGGAGGTACAGCGCTTGCTCTGACCCTGGGTCACAGGAAATCGGTTGTTATTGATCTTTTCAGTGATACCGATTTCGATGAGGGGAAATTGTTGGAACATCTTGAAAGAAATTATGATTTCCGGATGAACTTCATGTCACGATCAACGCTCAGAGGCTCCGTAGGCGATGTCAGAGTTGATCTTATTGCCCATAATTACCCCTACTTAAAGAAACCATTGGTTATGAATGGCATCAGGCTGTTATCGTATGAAGACATTGCGGCTATGAAGGTAAATGCGATTGCCGGAGATGGTACACGGGTCAAGGATTTCATCGATATCTATTTCCTTCTGAACGAGTTTTCTTTCGGAGAAATAATCGGGTTCTTCTCCGCGAAATACAGTTCAAGAAATAATGCCCATGCCATAAAGAGTTTAGCATGGTTTGAAGATGCCGATGTGAATGACTGGCCCGTAATGATAAAAGAATCAAACCTGACTTTTAAAGAGGTCGAAAAGAAAATAACCATCCACCGGAAGAGATTCCTTGCCGGTGAAGGTATTTCATAGTATGTCAGTTATTTGCAGAATTTCTTTATCTCTTACAAATCAAGTATTCTTTTCAGGTCAGCCGGTGAAACCGTCAGCAACCCCGGCGCCGGAAGCCGACGGGTAAGCTCCTTCCAGTTCAGATCGGTCCGGAATATCTCTCTGAAGATCGGGAGGGATTCAACCACCTGATTATTGTTTGCCATTGCCACTGCCTTCCAGTACTTCATTTCAAGGTTTTCCGGGAACATTGCTGCCGCTGCCTCATACTCCCGCATTGCAGTGGCCATGTCGTTATGCTCGACGGCGAGGTCGCCCGCGTTCATGTGTTCATAAGCCCTGTGTACTTTCAATAGCCTCTCAAGCTCAGTGATAGGGTCGCTGTGGTCATCAATCCTGAGGTCAACCTTTTTATCAAGCCATGGTCCGGCTGCCGGTTCACCGCCAACCACGATAAGCGCTGCCGACTGCTTGCCCCTGATGTCACCACCGGCCTCCTGAGCTGCCACCAAAACCTTCACCACCCTCTCGGCAAGCGGCAGGTGGCTGTTTTCCTCAAACGCCCTGGCCATTGCCGGTACCACCCTGTCATTAAGCATCATATTCGCCTGTACCGAATAGTTGTTTCCTGTCTGATGGCCGGCCGATTCTATACACTTCCCCCCTGTCCACGCCGAAACACTCCCTTTGTTGTCAAGAAATGCCACCTGGCGGAATTCACGACCCTCGTCAGCCTCAATCAGTACCTTCAATGCCACGCCAGCACTCTTACCCTCCTCCATCAGATTCAATCCATCAGGACCGAGGGCAGGATTGACAAAAGACTGGGTAGCTACCACCCCCACACCTGATTTACCCCATGAAACCAGTGTGCCCACCGAAAACCAATGACTCTGTACACCAACAGCCATTTCGCCCGTTACAGTATCACGAGCAACAATGGAAAATGTATGCGCCAGATTTGCCCGGGGTACATCCTGGGCAATAATAAAACCCTGACAGAAAATTACTGCTGCCAGCAGGCAAGTATTCCGTAATTTCTTCATTTTATTTGAATTGGTTATAGCAATCACTCATATGCATAATCTCTTATCAGATGCATGGGGCATGGAACATGGGGCAGAGGGCACGATATGGCGACTGCGCCATTATGCCATTATCCCTTAAGGCCATCATACGCCCGTATATGCCCTTTTACGCCAGCATATGCCCTTCTACGCCCTTCTACGTCACTATGCCTTTACGCCTTTTTCCTGATACCAGATACCTGATACCTGATACCTGGTACCTACCCGTTATACTCGTCAAAAAAGTCGTTCCCTTTATCATCGGTAAGGATGAATGCAGGGAAGTTTTCGACAACGATCTTCCTGACGGCCTCCATGCCAAGCTCCTCGAAATCGACCAGTTCGACAGATGTGATACTCTCCTTGGCAAGTATGGCAGCCGGACCCCCGACCGAACCAAGATAGAAACCACCATACTTTTTGCAGGCATCAATCACCTGCCGCGAGCGGTTGCCCTTGGCAAGCATAACCATCGATCCTCCAAGACTCTGGAAAAGGTCAACGTAGGAGTCCATTCTTCCCGCCGTGGTTGGTCCGAAACTGCCTGAAGCCATTCCCGAAGGTGTCTTTGCCGGGCCGGCATAGTACACCGGATGGTTCTTGAAGTATTCGGGCATTGGCTTGCCTTCATCTATCATCTGCTTGATACGTGCGTGGGCAATGTCGCGCGCCACAATCAGCGTTCCACGAAGTTTGAGGCGGGTCTTAACGGGGTGTTTTGTAAGCTCGGCCAGAACCTCCTTCATCGGCCTGTCGAGATCGATCTCCACCGGCTTCTCCAATTCCGGAGCCTTTGCAGGCATAAACCTTGCCGGGTTCATTTCCAGCTCTTCGAGGAATACACCATCGGCGCTTATATAACCCTTAATATTCCTGTCGGCGCTGCAGCTTACACCCATGCCAACCGGGCACGAGGCCGCATGTCTCGGAAGCCTTATAACCCTCACATCGTGGATAAAGTACTTGCCGCCAAACTGGGCTCCAACGCCGTACTCCTGGCATATCTGTTCCACTTTGGCTTCCCACTCCAGGTCGCGAAATGCCCTTCCCGATTCATTGCCTGTCGTTGGCAGGTCGTCGAGATACCCTGCTGACGCTTCCTTGACAGTCTTGAGACAGTTTTCGGCCGAGGTTCCACCAATAACAAGGGCAAGATGGTAAGGCGGACAGGCTGAGGTGCCAAGCTCCTCGATCTTTTGTCTGACGAACTTTTTCAGTGACTCCTCATTCAATAGCGATTTCGACTGCTGGTAAAGGAATGTCTTGTTGGCAGAGCCACCGCCCTTGGCAACGAAGAGAAACTCATAACGGTCTCCTTCAGCGGCATAGATGTCGATCTGTGCCGGCAGATTACTGCCGCTGTTCTTCTCAGAGACCATCGTTGTGGGCACTATCTGAGAGTACCTCAGGTACTTCTCATCGTATGTGCGGTAAACACCTTTTGAGATATGGAGCGCATCGTCGGTTCCGGTAAAGATATTCTCACCTTTGCGGGCCATGACTATTGCCGTGCCGGTATCCTGGCACCAGGGGAGTTTACCCTCGGCAGAGATGACTGTATTCTTCAGCATTATGTAAGCCACGAAGCGGTCGTTGTCGGTAGCCTCGGGGTCGTCAAGTATCTTCTTCAGCTTCTCAAGATGAGTGGTGCGCATGAAGAAATTAACATCATCGAATGCCTGTCGGGCCATAAGCTCCAGTGCCTCAGGCTCTACTTTGACAATCTCACGTCCATCGACGGAAATCTTCTTAACATAATCTTTTGTCAGCAACTTGTACTTTGTGGTGTCTTTGCCGTGCTGAAACGGCTTTTCGTAGATAAATGCGGCCATTACGGTATGATTTGGTTAGAATTTATAGGTT